>DATLLB010000019.1:0-5491 GCA_035538075.1 Enhygromyxa sp. | reverse complement strand
GTGCGCTCGCGCAGCTCGGCGCGGTTGCTGAACAGGACATACCAGGCCCCGAGCAACCACTCGAGCTCGAGCTTGGGATCCGGTTCGGGGAGCTCCAACGCGGCCACGCGACTCACAATCGTCAGGCCGGCAGCGCGCCTTCGATCGCCGCGATCAAGGCGGGATCGTCGGGCGTGACCGTGGGCGCGAAGCGAGCGACGACCTCGCCGTTCGGGCCGATCACGAACTTGGCGAAGTTCCACTTGATGTCGCCGCTTTGGTCGGGCTTGGTCGCCTGGCTGGTCAGCCACGCATAGAGCGGATGCCGACCGGCGCCGTTGACCTCGAGCTTGGCGAACATCGGGAACGTGACGCCGAAGCGAGTCTCGCAAAATTGCTTGATCTGCTGCTCGCTGCCGGGCTCCTGCGCGCCGAATTGGTTGCAGGGGAAGCCCAGCACCGCGAACCCGCGCTCGGCGAAGCGCTCGTGGAGCGCCTGCATGCCGGTGTAGTGCGGGGTCAAGCCGCACTGCGACGCGACGTTGACGATCAGCAGCGCCTTGCCGGCGAACGTCGCGAGCGACGTGTCGACGCCGTCGATGGTCGGATGGCTGAACTCGTGGACGCTCATCGCAGCGCGATTAGCATCCCGGCGAAAATCCGTCCATCTCGATCAGCTCAAGGCACCGGCGTCGCGCAGCATCGCGATCACGCGATCACGCTGCTCGGTCAGATCACCAGCCCCGACCGCCCGCAGCTCGGGATTCTGCGGGATCTCGTACGGCGCCGACACGCCCGTGAACTCGACCAGCTGACCCGCGCGCGCGCGCTTGTAGAGACCCTTGGGATCACGCTGCTCGCAGACGTCGAGGCTCGTGTCGACCCAGACCTCGAAGAAGTCGCCGGGCTCGAAGCGGGCGCGTGTCTCGGCGCGGTCCTTGGCGTAGGGGGCGATGACGGCGACCAGCACGATCAGTCCGGCGTCGACCATCAAGCGGCCGACCTCGGCGATGCGGCGCACGTTCTCGCGGCGATCCTCGGGCGAGAAGCCGAGCCCGGCGTTGAGCCCGTCGCGGACCACGTCGCCGTCGAGCCAGTAGGTGTGCACGCCCTGGGCGTTGAGCGCCCGCTCGACCGCCCACGCCAGCGTGGTCTTGCCCGACGCGCTCAGACCTGTGAACCACACCAGCGCGCCACGGTGCGATTTGATCTGCTCGCGCTCGGCTCGAACAAGAGGCTTGGGCTCGGCGTGCTCGCTCATCGGAAGGCCAGTATACGCCTGGCCCGCGGAGTTTTTGCCGAGTCGCAGCGGCTGGGGCTATTTTGCGCCCGGCATGATCGTGGAGATCACTCTCCTGATCCTCGGCGGGCTCGGAAACCTGGCCTGGGACTTGACCGGACGGCGCGTGTCGGCCCGCTCGCGCAGGCAGACTCGGCTGGCACGCCGACGCGAGAGCCTGCCGCTGCCGGCCGCCGACGAGAGCGCGACCGATCCGTTCGCAGGCGTCGTCGTGGTCGCGCCTCCAGCTTTTCTGGAGCTCACGCGCGTGACCGTCGAGGAGCTCGATCGCGTGGTCGATCACTTCGATCTCGTGCTGTTGCGGGCCGAGGCTGCGGAGTCGTTGATCTCCGACATCGTGTTCATCGGCGGCGAGGCCCCGCGCGAGCGCGGGCGCGAGCTGCTGCGCAGCTGGTTGGCGAGCGTCGACGGCTTGGCTCCCGACACGCTCGAGCACCTGCGCATGCTCGGCCTGCCCGATCTGGCCTTGCACGACGCCCTGCAGCGCGAGCTGGAGCGCAGCCACTGGCCCAACGCCGCGACTTCGACCGAGCTGCTCGAAGCGACCGCGACCGAGCTCGAGGCTGCGGTCGGTCTGCTGCTCGGGTTTCTCCGCACGCTCGGGCAGGGCAACGGCGATCCCTATCGATAGGGATCGTCGTCGGTGGTCTCCAGCGCTCGAACCACGCCCTGCATCTGGATCACCGCGCGGTCGAGATCGGTGATGGTCTCGACCAACACCTCCGCGGAGTCACGGCGAAACTCCCAGAGGTTGCGCTCGTGCTCGCGCTCCAGCACCGCGGCGACCGGCTCGGGCCCGAGCGCGATCGCCTGCAGGTGCTCGCGCGTGTCGTCGTCGACGTCGACCCACGCGTCGAGCCAGCGCTCCAGCAAGGTCCGCGCCTGCGCTCGCGGAGACTCCGAGCGGATCGTGACCACGCCGATGCGCGCGCGGTCCTGCGAGCGCAGCACCAGCAGATCGAAGTGATTGATGAGCTGGTCGAGCTCGGTGAAGGTCTGCCGGGTGAGATCGATGAAAAAGCGCAGCTTCGGATCCGGCACCCGACGCTCCTGCTCGTGCTCGTCCGGCGCAGGCGGCAGCGCGCGCGGTCGAGCTTCGCGGCGCGAGGCGGCCATCAGCGCGGCCTGCCGACGACGCACCGTGCGATCCCAAAAGAAGTTCAGGGTGAAGCCGATCAGCGCGAACGCGAGGATGACGAAAACCTGCATCGGCTGGCCAAATGATGGCGTTCAGCGATGAGCCGCGCAAGCGCGCAGCGGTCACGCGCTATGGTTGGACATGACCTGCCGCATCGTGATCCTCGGCCTCGGCCTCTCGCTGCTCGCGTGTCGAATGGACAACCCCGCGTTCGATCTCGAAAGCGGAGCCGAGCTCTCCGACGAGACCCGCGGCAGCGACTCGACCGTATCGCCCGGCGACGGTGACGGCGACGGCGAAGGTGATGGCGACGGCGAGCCCAACGAGTCCTCCGAGGGCCCGTCCGAGACCACCGACGGCGACTGCGAGCCCGGATCCAGCTGCGGCCCCTGCCAGGTCTGCGACGAGGCCGGCGAGTGTGTGATCGATGTCGGAGGTGTCTGCGACGGACCGGCGCTGCACTGCGCCGACTATCTCTACGGCGCCTCCGAGACCGCTTGCTATCGACTGGCCGACGTCACGCTGGCCGGCCGCTGCAGCGAGCAAGGCCTGTGCGAGTCGTCGCTGCCGAGCGAATGTCCGCTCGAGAAGGGCGCGGTGCACTTCGCCTGCGACGGCGCCTGCGTGACCAACATCGACAGCTGCGCGCCGTTGGCCAAGGCCAGCGAGGTCGAGATGTCGGCGATGTGCCTCGTCGAAGGCGAGCAGGGGCCCGGCTGCACGAGCAAGTGTGCGAACGGGATCGAGTCCGTGATCGAGAACCACGGCTGCGTCCTGGGCGAGTGCCAGCCGCTCGGCGCTGTGAGCTTCTGCGAGGGCTACGTCTGCGACGAGCAGCGCGTGTCGTGCCTCGAGTCGTGCGAGACCGATACGCACTGCTCGCAGGGCTTCATTTGCGCCGAAGGGCAGTGTCTGCCGGGCTGAGCGCTCGGCCATCGACGCCTGCGGCGATCGGCACTCCAACGATCGCCGCGATCGTCGGTGCGATGTCGACCGCGCCGACGCGCTGCGGCTCCACGCCCGACCACCCACCCCCGCGGATCGCCAGCGGCACGTGCTGATCGTACTCGTAGGGCGTGCCGTGCCCGGTTCCCTCGGCGTAGGTCACCACGCCGGGCGCGAGCTGCAGCAACAGATCCGACGAGCGCTCGGGATGAAACGAGCGACGCCAGGCCTCGGCGAACTCGTTGCGGTTGTCCGGTCCGAGCAGCTCTTCGCGCGTCCACGCGTCGGCGATCCGCGGCTGCGCACGCAGCAGCTCGGCCAGCTTCGCGCGCAGGCTCGCACGATCGGCCGCGGCCACCGAGGGATCGAACGCGAGCTCGACTCCATGCGTGAACACGAATTTCGGGGGCTGCGCGAGCGCGAGCTCGGCCACGGCCTGCTCGAGCAGCGGCGGCACCTCGCGCTTGGCGTCGAAGCGACCGGCGCCCTCGATGTGCGAGTGCTCGGGCATCGGCGCGACCCCGTGATCCGCGGTCAGGATCAGCACGTACTCGTCCTTGCCCAGCGTGGCGTCGAGGTCGGCGATGAAGCCCCCGAGCGCCTCGTCCATGCGCAGGTAGTAGTCGTGCGTCTCGACGCTGTCGGGCCCATAGCGATGCCCGCAGTAGTCGCCGCCCGAGAGCCCGATCAACAAGAGATCGGGCACTTCGTCGGCGCCCATGCGCTCGCTGGCGATCGCCTCGCGGGCCAGCTCCAGCGTCATCTGATCGGCGAACGGCGTGTCGCGGACCACGTTGCGCGGGGCCTTCTCGGGCTTGTCGATCACGTGCGGAAATTGCTTGGTCAACGCATAGTCGCTGAATGTCGCGACCAGCTCGGGCTCGGTGGTGCGGCGAGAGTCGCCATATTCCGCGTCCGCCCGGCTCAACGTCCAGCCCGCGCCGTAGAGCGCCTGGGCGCGATCCTTTTGGTTGTACGCGTCGACCCAGGCCGGACGCGCGTCGGCGTAGTACGACGAGGTCGTGAAGCCGCCGAACGCGTCGTCGTACCACAGCGCCGCGTCGGGCCGCTTGCCGCCGAGCAGGATCGCCGCGCGATCCTTCACGGCCATCGCGATCACCACCGCATTGGGATCGGCCGCCTGCATCCAGTCACCGACGCTGTCGCGCAGCAGACTCGCGGGCGAGACTCCGGGCTCCGCGTCGTTGCCGAGGATCTTCACGCTGGGATCCTCGACCGCCTCGACCTTCTCGCCGCGCGTGCGCTCGAGCCAGTTGTTGGCCACGACGCCGTGCTGCGACGGGTGCGTCCCGGTAGCGATCGTCGCGTGCCCGGGCGCGGTCTCGGTCAGCGCGTGATCGTGATAGGCCGCCGCGAACGTGCGGCCCTGCTCGCGCATGCGCGCGAAGCCGTGCTGCCACTGCGCGCCGAAGCGATCGAAGTAATCGAAGCGCATCTGATCGACGACGATCACCACGACCAGCTTGGGTCGCCCGGCCGGCGCTGGCTCGCGCTCCGGCTCGCGCTCCGCAGTCGGCCCCGGGTCGCGGGCGACGGGCGCCTCATGGTTGTCGCGCGCCGTCTGCCGGCTCTCGCAGCCGAGCGCCAGCGCGGCTGTCAGCAAGCACGAGAGCACTCGTCCGCATCGCACGGACGGCACGTTAGCGCCCGCTCACGCGCGCCGAAAGGGTGCGCAGCAACTCCATGCGCAATTGCAACTCGATCGTCACAGTCGCGCTCGCCGAGTCGGGTTGTGATTGCGCGTCGCCCAATGCGCAAAATGCCGAGCCGCGGTAGCATGCGCGCGTGTCCGGCCAGCTTCGCAGCTCGTTCACCGCCTTGCTCATGCTCGCGCCGATCGCCTGCAGCAGCGATCGCCCGCAGACCAACAACACCGACGGCGGCATCTCGGACGGCATCGGCACCGACGACGGGATCGGCGACGGCGACGGTGATCCGGGTGACGGCGATCCCGGGGATGGCGACGGCGACGGCGGTCCCAAGCTCGATTTCTCGATCCCGGATGTGCCCGATCCGCAGGCGCCGATCATCCCCGAGACCTGCGAGCAGGCCCAGGCCGGTGAGAGCACGGTCGGCTGCCTGTTCTACGGCGTCGACCTCGACTCCCA
>DATLLB010000018.1:0-15200 GCA_035538075.1 Enhygromyxa sp. | reverse complement strand
CCCCATTTTACTATTTGTACTCAGGCTGCGTCAGGTTCCCGGCTTGGCGAGTCGTGTGCTCGTCGCGCGACTCCTTCAATTCGTCTGCGACCACGAGAAACCCGAGGATGGCAGCGAGCAGCCAGCCCATCATTCGGTCCGACCACTCTGGTGGCTCGCGCTCGCGTGCGCGCCACCAGGACCACAGACCAGCGATCGAGAGGGTCGCGATCACGACCGCCTCGAACCACGCCTGCGCGGTCACCAGCGAATAGACGGCAGCAGTCGCGCGACGAGCACACGACTCGCCAAGCCGGGAACCTGACGCAGCCTGAGTACAAATAGTAAAATGGGGTCGCCAGAAACTAGGTACTATGTAGTTCACAAAACTGCCCCTCTCGCTCGAACTAGGTAGTACGTAATTGCTCGCGACTGCCCTCACGCAGCGAGCAGGAACTACGTAATACCCCCGAGCAGCCCGCGACCGCCCGCCGACAACTCCGTAGTTCCTGCCGGACTCTATAGTTCCTCAAACCCGAGCGCCCACTTTCCGACGACTATGTTCTCGATCGCCGATGGCCACCCCCATCCGCCGCCTACTACCTTCTCGATCGCCGACGGGCACCCCCATCCGCCGCCTACTACCTTCTCGTCATTCGCTCGTGAGCACGACCGCGACCGAAGGCGACCCCCACACTGCCACCTCGCGGAGTAACCCTCCGAGAATTTGTGATGCGGTGTGTCGTCCCGACGCGAGTTCCGCAGCCGCCCAGGACGCGCTTCGCTGAGCACACGGACGGTCGGCGGCGAGGACTGTCTGAGCGGCGGGGCGACACACCGCATCGCCCAGACGCCCCATCGTGACCACGACCGACCGAGAACAACCACGACAATCTCCGCAAATCCTGTCACTCCCGCCGAGGCAACCCAAGCGCGACTCCGCCGAGCAACACCGCCGCGCCAACAGCCTCCCGCCCCCCCACGCTCTCCCCAAGCAGCGCCCAAGCCAGCAACGCAGCCCCAGCCGGCTCGAGCAAGACCGCCAAGCTGACCGTGTGCACAGGCACCTTGCGAACCGCCCAGTTCAGCAGCCCGTGCCCAACGATCCCCGGCACCAACCCCAACCACACGACCGCCAAGTAATCCCCCACCTCCACACCGTCAGGCACGAACGAAGAGCCGCGCACCAGCACGAACACCCCGAGGCACGCCGCCGCGACCACGTTCACGCAGACCAGATACCCATCGAGCGGCAGCGCATCCCCAAGCCGCGCATGGATGCGACGACCGAGCACCAGACACATCGCCGCCGTGATCGCCCCCGACAGCGCGAGCAGATCCCCAAGCAAAGCTCCGCTCGCGTCACCCGGCTCGATCATCAGCACCGTCCCCACGATCGCAACCAGCGACCCCACGTACAGCCGCCGACTCGGCGCTCGATCGCCGATCGCCCGCGCGAGCAGCCCCGCGAAGAACGGCTGCGTCGAGACCAGCGCGAGCGATCGCACCACCGAGGTCAGGCTCAACGACGTGATCCAAGCCGCAAAATGGGCTGCCAGACACAGCCCCGCGAGCGCCGTCAGACCAGCGTCGCGCGGCGACGCGAGCAACGCTCGAACCGCCCTCGCTGACGCGCGAGGCCCCAGCAACGCGAGCCCGATCACGGTCACGCTCACGCGCAGGCACGCCACCACCTCGGGCGCGAGTGGGTCGGCCAGCTTGATCGCCGCAGTGGCCGACGAGATCGCCAGCACCGCCACCCCCAGACCGAGCAAAATCCGCTTCTCTGCCCCCCGCGGCCAGCGGCGGACTGAGCCGCGGGCGGCAGCTTCGCTGCCGTTCGCTCGCTTTGCGAGCGAAGCGGATCGGTTCGTAGTTAGCGACCGCACATGGTGCCCCCCAGAGGGGGGCCCTTCGGACTCGGCCGTCACGGGCCGCACGCTACCCGATCGGACGAGGCGGGCAATCGTGCTAAAAAGCGCCCGTGTTCGAGACCATCTCCAAGGGCTTTCGCGCGGCCCGAGAGCGCTTCACCGGCAAAGGCGAGCTGACCGAGGACGTCATCGACGAGGCGCTCAAGGACGTGCGCCTGAGCCTGCTCGAGGCCGACGTCGAGTTCCGCACGGTCAAGAAATTCTTGGCGAGCGTGAAGGAGCGGGCGCTCGGCATCCAGGTCCAGCTCGTCGCCAAGGACAAGGACAACAAGAAGCTGAGGGTCCGGCCCGAGGACCACTTCGTGCAGATCTGCCACGACGCGCTCGTCGAGCTGATGGGCCCGGTCGACACCAGCATCGCGCGCGCGGCCAAGGGCCTGACCGGGATCATGATGGTCGGCCTGCAGGGGTCGGGTAAGACCACGACCACCGGCAAGCTCGCGCGCAAGCTGCAGAAGGACGGCTTCAAGGTGATGTTGGTCGCCGCCGACGTCTACCGACCGGCGGCCATCCATCAGCTGCAGGTGCTCGGGCAGCGGCTCGGCGTGCCGGTGTTCGCCCGGCCCGGCGCAAATCCGGTCGACATCTGCCGCGACGCGACCGAAGAGGCGGCGATCAAGGGCTTCGACTTCGTCATCTACGACACCGCCGGTCGACTGACCGTCGACGAAGCCCTGATGCTCGAGCTCGAGAACATCGAGAGCTCGGTCCACCCCGCCAACGTGTTCCTGGTCATCGACGCGATGATCGGTCAGGACGCGGTCCAGACCGCCAAGGCGTTCGACGAGCGGCTCGATCTGACCGGCGTGATCCTGACCAAGCTCGACGGTGACGCGCGCGGCGGTGCGGCGCTGTCGATCAAGGCCACGACCGGCAAGCCGATCAAGTTCCTCGGCATGGGCGAGAGCCTGGAGAAGCTCGAGGAATTCCGGCCCGAGGGGCTCGCCGGTCGCATCCTCGGCATGGGCGACCTGGTTGGCCTGATGAAGGACTTCCAGGAGGTCGTCGACGAGGAGCAGGCCGCAGCCGATGCCGAGAAGATGCTCGGCGGCGGCTTCGGGATGGATGACTTCTTGGCGCAGATCAAGAACATCCAGTCGATGGGGTCGATGCGCGACCTGATGGACAAGATGCCGCTCGGCTCGCTGTTCGGCGGCGACATCCCGCAAGAGGTGCTCGATCAGGCTGCCGACGATCGCGAGCTCACCAAGATCGAGGCGATGATCAACTCGATGACTCGCCAGGAGCGGCAGGACCCCGAGCTGTTCCTGGCCGAGGGCTCGCGCTCGAGCACGCCGGCGCACGCCAAGCTCACGCGTCGCAAGGTCCGGCCCAAGAAGCCCAAGGATCCCAGCGCGCTCGCGCCCGAGGACTTCGTCGAGAGCCGCGTCGCCCGAGTCGCGCGCGGCTCGGGTCGCCAGGCCGACGAGGTCATCGGTCTGGTCGGTCGCTTCATGGTGATGCGCGACATGTTCGGGATGCTCGGCGACCTGATGGGCGGCACCGGCTTGCTGAGCAAGATTCCGGGGCTCAAGCAGGCCAAGCAGCTCGGAGCGATCCGCAAGCTCGCCAAGGATCCCGAGGCCCTGCAGGCGCTGATGGGCGGCGGCGGTGGGATGCCGGGACTGCCGGGCATGCCGGGCATGGGCGGCATGCCGGGCATGGGTCCAGGCGGGGCGATGCCGGATCTCGCGAGCATGCTCGGTGAGATCGGCGGTGGCGCGAAGAAGAGCAGCGCCAAGAAGCCGAAGACCAAGGACAAGGCCAAGAACGACCGCAAGGCGCGTCGCAAGAACCGCCGCAAATAGCTGTATGATGCGGCCGTGATCCGAGCGCGGCTGTCGATCGTCCTGCTGGCCCCACTGGTCATTCCAATGGGCTGCCGGGGGCAGTTCGACATCTCGCAGTACGTGGCCGAGGACAGCACGACCGACCCGAGCGAATCGGCCGAGTCGGACACCGACGAGTCGCCCAGCACCGAGGCCGAGGCCGAGTCGGGCGAGAGCGACAGCGAGTCCGGCGAGACCGAGTCGATGGAGACCGAGACCGAGGCCGAGACCGAAGCCGAGGCTGAGGAGACGGAGACCTCCGCGGATTGCTCGGCCGCTCAGCTCGAGCTCGCCGGCGGCTGCATCGGGCTGCGGCAGATGATCGACACCGACGTGGTCCCGACCGACCTCGCGCTCGCCGACTTCTCCAACGACCTTCGCGTCGACCTGCTGCTCGCGGGCGCCGAGTTTCGCTTTCGGCTCGGCAACCAGAGCAACCTGTTCGACGGCGCCGTCGCGCTCGCCGGGCTGAGCGGTAACAGCATCGCGGTCGCCGATCTCGATGAGGACGGCCACACCGACTTCGCGGCGATCGGGACCACCGTCGAGCTGATGCTCGCGCAAGGCAACGACTTCACCCCGGCCGGCACCATCTCCGGCGCGGCGGTCGACGGGGTCTTTGCCAACATCGACGGTGACAACGACGCGGACCTGATCCTGAGCGGCGGGACGCTGCGGGTGTTGACCGTCGAGAACGGCAGCTGGTTCGCGGACACCGAGCTCAACTACGACGGCGAGCGCGTGCGCACGGCCGACTTCGACGACGACGGCAACCCCGAGCTCGTGCTCGCGCGCCCGGCCACCGACCAGGTCGCGGTGTTCGAGAACTTCGGCGACGGCAGCTTCGGCATGCCCGTGCAACCATTCGTCGCCGGGATCGTGGACGACGCGGTCGGCAGCCTCGACGGCGACGAGTTCCTCGAGCTGCTCGCGCTCGGGAGCGGCACCCTGGCGGTCTACAGCGTGTCCGAGGATTTTCTCAGCGTGATGGAGGTGTCGACGCACGGCGTCGGCGACCAGCCCCGTCGGCTCGCGCTCGCGGACGTCGACGGCGACCACCTGCTCGACGCGGTGACCGTCAACTTCGGCAGCGACGATCTCTCGATCCTGCTCGGCGAGGGCGGCACGCTCGTCAACGAGGTGCGGCTGCCGATGCCGAGCCGCAGCGATGATCCGACTCTGGTCGAAGCCGCCGACCTCGACGGCGACGGTCGGGCCGAGCTCGTGGTCGTCGCGCCGGGCACCAACCGCGTGCTGGTGTTTGGCTATGAGCCTTGAAGCGACCTTGCTGCGCGTGTCGTTGCTGCTGCTCGTTGCGATCACGGCGTGCACCAAGCCCGCGGATCCGGCTGACGAGCAGCCGCGCAGTGAAGCGGCGGTCGTCGAGCCTGCGCCTGCGCCCGAGCCTGCGCCCGCGATCACGCCGCCCAGCGACCCGCAGCCCGAGCCCCCGCCGCTCGAGCACTTCAGCGAGGATCTCGCAATCGCGTGGTACGACGCGAGCCGACCCGAGCATGGGCTCATTCT
This sequence comes from Enhygromyxa sp., assembly GCA_035538075.1. Classification (GTDB taxonomy): domain Bacteria; phylum Myxococcota_A; class Polyangia; order Nannocystales; family Nannocystaceae; genus Plesiocystis. The sequence goes on along the minus strand of DATLLB010000018.1, from coordinate 9,931 downwards.
CCTGTGCGACTCGTTCGCGCGCTGGATCGGTGACCCGCTCGACGCGGGTCCGTGCGTGCCTGAAGGATCGACGCTGCAGGTGCTCGACACTCACGGCGTCGCGACCTGGACCACGCGACGAGGACAACATCTCGAGCGCGAGGGCGCTCAGCTCCCGGACCAGTCGATGGCGCTGCTGGTCGCCAAGGACCACGCGTTCCCGCCCGACGCCAAGCTGGAGCGCCGCGACTTGCGACAGCCGTCCAAGCCGACCAAGCGCGCTGCGCCGGCGGTCCGCGAGTGGTTGGTCGCGCACGACGAGCACGGGTACGTCGATGACGGTCGCGTGGTCGCGTTCGCCGAGCTGCGCGGCGAGTTTGGTCGCGCCGATCGGATCGGCGTGTTCGAGCTCGAGTTCGAGGAGGACGTCGACGCCGTCCACGGCTGGCAAGTGCTCGCGGCCCTCGATCCCGCGGGCGAGCTCGTCGGCGTCTACGATGCCAAGTCTGCGCTCGCGCCCGGTGGCTACGCGGTCGCAGGCGTGAGCGACATCGATGGCGACGGCGTCGAGGAGGCGATCTGGTGGATGGTCGCGGAGGGCCTGGGCATCGGTCTGCAGCTCACCCACGAGCGTGACGGGCAGCATCGGCTCGCGCAGCTGATGGGCTGCGAGTGCGGGGCCGACTTCCGGTTGGCCTACGATCGCAAGCGCAAGCTGGCTCCCGCGCAAAATTGAGTTTCCAACCGCGTGCCGAATCGACTCACGAGCGAGCGCCACGCCTGCCCCCGAGCCAGGGTACGGTCGGGCATGCCTGCACACGGGCCTACATTGCCGGGGCACGTCTGTGCAGCCTGGATCGCTGTTCCCCAGCCATTTTGTTGGTTCGGTGACCAGTTTTTCGTGAACCCGCCCGAGCATCCGGCGCTACTCTAATGCAGAGGTACTTGGGTGGTTGCCAAGGACGCGATGCGAGACGCTCCCGGTGATCTGTTCGAAGCCGACTCGATGGTGGCGCATCGCTATCGGGTGATTGGATATCGAGGCGACCGCGGATTCGGGCAGGTCTACGAGGCCCACGATTCGGCGATGAACCGCCGCGTGGGGCTGATGCGGCTGCGTCGAGAATTCTCGCAGCCGGACACGCGCGACAGCTTCTACGAGACCCGCAGCACCGCGGCGGTCGAGGACCCGCGCATCGTCGACCTGTCCGACTACGGCGAGGACGTCGACGGTCGGCTGTTCCTGGTGATGCCGTGGATCGACCGGGCCGAGACGCTCGACGTGCTGCTCGCTCGCGCGGGCGCGTTCGCATGGCCGCGGGCCAAGTCGATCATCGAGCAGATCGCAGGCGCGCTCGAGGCCGCCCATCGCAAGGGGGTGCTGCACGGCGGGCTCGAGCCTTCGCGGGTGCTGATCGACGAGCAAGGTCGCGTGCACATCGTCGACTTCGGGCTCGCGCCCGCGCTGACGCGTCCGGGCGCGCGCGAGGTGACGCTCACCGGTCCGCTGCCGGGCAAGATCGAGTACCTCTCGCCCGAGCAGGTCCGCGGCGAAGCTGTCGACGCGCGCACCGACATCTACGCGCTCGGTGTGATCTTCTGGGAGCTGATCACCGGCAAGCCGCCCTTCGTCGGCGGCCAGGTCGAGGTCGCCGACGCTCACCTCGAGGCCGCGCTGCCCAAGCTCGCCCATGGCGGTCCGACTGGAGCACCGAACGTCGAGCCGCTCTTGCAGCGCGCGCTGGCCAAGCGCCCCGATCAGCGACTGCCGAGCGCGGCCGAGTTCCTCGAGCAGCTCGCGGCGATCCCCTTCGCCGAGCCCACGCCCACGCCGGTCGTCATCCCGCAGGCGACCGCGGCCCCGGATCAGCCTTCGCTCGAGCGCTCCGGTCCGCCGCCGCGCAAGCGCAAGCTCGGCAAGCTCGAGCTGGCGCTGATTGGGTTCCTCGCCTTCGACGTGCTGTTGTTCGCCAGCTGGAAGCTGCTCTCGCGCGACGCCGAGTCGACCGCCGATGCGTCCGCGATGACCGAACAACCACTCGCGACGGCGGAGCCCGAGCCCCAACCGCCCGCGCAACCGGCCGCCGCCGAGCCTCCCCCACCGACGCCGATCGAGCCCGCGCCGCTGCTCTCGGTCGAAGAGGCCATCGCCGCCGAGCTGCCGGCCGAGCCCGACGGTCCCGGCCCAATCCGCCCGGGCGGCAAGTCGTTGAGCGACAAGGTGTTCCGCGAGGCCATGGTCGCCGCCCGCGACGAGATGCTCGACGCCTGCATGAAGGGCCGCATGCGACGTACGCTCAAGATCGCCCTGCGGGTCGCCCCGAGCGGGCAAGTCGAGTACGCGCGCGTGGTCGGGAGCCTCGGCAAGACGGCGCTCGGCCAGTGCGTCGCCGAGCATGTCTACCGAATCAAGTTCCCGATCACCCACGAGGGCGGCTCGCATACCTATACAATGCGCTTGCGATAGGGCCGATTGACGCGTGGCCGAGCGGGGTGGGACAGTGATGATTGGAGACGCCCCCAATGCCCACGTGGAACGAGATTCGGCAGTACGCACGCACGACCTATCGCCTCAGCAATGACGAGCCCGACTGGTTCGGCATCATCTTCGAGATCACGCCTGGGCGCACGCAGAAGGTCGTCGTGCGGCCGTACCGGGCCTACGATCGCGACTGGATCGAGTTCCGCTCGCCGGTGTGCAAGCAGGACGAGCTGTCGCCTGTGGTCGCGCTGCGGCAGAACGCCGAGATGGCGATGGGCTTCCTCGCGCTGATCGGCGATCGCTACTACGTGCTGCACAACGCTCCGCTGGCGACGCTCGACCTCGAGGAGTTCCAGCTGCCGCTGCACTTCCTGGCCTCGCATGCGGATCGGCTCGAGCGTCAATACTCGTCCGGCAACGACGACTTCTGATTCGCCCCCCGCGGGTGCTATCGTTTGCGCCCGCTCGCTTCGCTCGCTCTGGGCACGTAGACAGCCACCACGCGTGGTGACCCCCGGTGGGGGTCTTTTGTCGCTTCGATGGTGCGTCGATGGTGCTTCTCGAGACGCGAAAAAGGCCCCCGATTGGGGGCCTTTCGCGTTGATGACCGGACGAAATCAGCTGTAGGAGAAGCTGACCTGTGCGCCGATCCAGCCGGCGATCTGCTGCATCTTCGCCAGCTCGTTCGGGCCCACCTGGCCGTCGGCGACGATGATCTGCAGCATGATGGGGATCAGGGCGTTCTTGCGATCGGGCGGCAGCACGTTGGCGACGTAGCCCGAGAGGTTGGGCAGCGTGCCGTCGTGCAGCATGCCCATCATCTGCTGCCAGCTGAAGCGCTGGCTGGGATCGGGCAGCCCGTTGGCATGAATGGCGTTGCGGTAGGCCATCAGCTCGCGATCGCTGACCTGGCCGTCGGCGGTGGCGAGCACCAAGAACGCGAGCGCGAGCCACAGCGCGGTCGCGGACATGGGATCGAGCTGACCGCCGAACAGCGGCGCCGCACCGAATCCACCGCCGCCGCTGAAGCCTCCACCCTGCGGAAAGCCTCCGCCGCCGAAGCCTCCGCCCTGCGGGAAGCCTCCGCCGCCGCCGAAGCCTCCGCCGCCGCCAAAGCCTCCGCCGCCGCCGAAGCCCGGCTGCTGCGGTGCTTGTCCGAACATGCCGCCGCCCTGTGGCTGCGGCTGGCCGAACATGCCGCCGCCCTGCGGTTGCGGCTGGCCGAACATGCCTCCGCCCTGAGGCGGCTGCGGCTGTCCAAACCCGCCGCCTTGCGGCGCTTGTCCGAAGCCACCGCCCTGGGGTTGGGGGGCCGGAGCCGGAGCCGGCTGCCAACCACCGCCACCTTGCGGCGCGGCGGGAGCTTGCGCCGGCGCACTCGCACCCGCGGCCGCGACCGCCCCGAGCACCTCGAACACGATCTGGTAGTGGTGGCCCCTCTCCTTGATCTCGATCTGCTGCTCGCCCTTGCCCGCGAGGTCAGCCGTGATCGCACCGCCGCCGAGGTTGTCGTCGCGACCGATGCGATCGGCCTCCATCAGCGTCACCTCGAGCGTGTCCTGAAACGAGATCGGCTGGAGCGAGCGCAGGCTGACCGTCATGCCCGCCTTCATGTCCTTGTGCGACCAGACCTTGTTCTTGCGGATCACGAGGTAGGGCTGATCGCCCCCGAATTCACTTGGTTTCACGCAGCGGATGTCGAGCAGTCGGAGGCGGACCATGGACATGATGGGCCGATGCTAACACTGCCCCCACCCGGCTTGTCAGCGAAGTTGGGCACCAGGACCAGCCGCCCCTGAACGGCTGATCCCGGCCTTGCGGCAATGTTGGACACGCCCGCTCACGCGCTCGGATCGTCGACGTAGCGCAGGTACGGCTTGACCGTCTGGAACTCGCCGAACTTCGCCCGTGCGTCCGCGTCGCTCAGGCTCGGCACGATGATCACTCGCTCGCCGTGCTTCCAGTTGACCGGCGTCGCGACCGAGTGCTTCGCCGTCAGCTGCAGGCTGTCGACCACCCGCAGGATCTCGTCGAAGTTGCGGCCGGTGCTGGCCGGGTAGGTCAGCGTCAGCTTGACCTTCTTGTCGGGGCCGATGATGAACACCGAGCGGACCGTGAAGTTGTTGTCGGCCTTCTCGTGGATCATGTCGTAGAGCATCGCGATCTTGCGGTCGGGATCGGCGATGAGCGGGAAGTTGAGCGCGTGGCCCTGGGTCTCGGCGATGTCGCCTGCCCAGCCGTGGTGATCCTCGAGCGGATCGACCGACAGGCCCGCGACCTTGACGTTGCGCTTGTCGAACTCGGGCTTGAGCCGCGCGACCTCGCCGAGCTCGGTCGTGCACACCGGCGTGTAGTCTTTGGGATGCGAGAACAAGATGCCCCAGCTGTCGCCGAGCCACTCGTGGAATTTGAGCTCGCCGGAGGTGGTCTGCGCGGTGAAGTCGGGGGCGGTGTCGCCAAGTCGGATGGCCATGGTGCTGCTCCTGTCGGGTGTTCGCGTGATGGAACGTGGGTGTCGCTTGGATGAAACGTCGAGGATCGGAGTCCGCCACCCAAGGCGGGGCCGGGAGCATATCATGCGGCGCTGCCATGACTGACCGCGACGACGACGATCCGAAGGCCACCCACGAAGACGACAACAACGATTCCGTCGTGGACCGCCGAACTTTCTTGCGCATGAGCGTGAGCGCGGCCGCGGGGCTGGTGGTCGGCTGTGCCGACGACGGCAGCGTCGGCGGCGATGAGACCGGCACGGGTACGGAGAGTGAGACCGACTCGACTGGCGATGGTGACGGCGACGGTGATGGTGACGGTGATGGCGACGGCGACGGCGATGGTGACGGTGATGGCGACGGCGATGGTGATGGCGATGGTGATGGCGACGGCGACGGTGATGGCGACGGCGATGGCGACGGCGACGGCGACCTCGAGTGCGAACCAGACACGCCGATCGACTTCGACCCCGAAGCGATCCCGCTCGACGATCAACTGTTCCCGCTCGCGCTGATGGCCGGCGAGATGCGTCCGACGTCGGTCATGCTCGCCGTCTACATCGAGGACGCCGAGCCCAAGCGCGTGCGCGTGTGGCAAGCGGGCGAGCAGCCCGGCACCGTCTTGTTGGCGGCCGAGCTCGAGGTCATCCCCACCGCCGACGGCTACGCCAAGCTGATTGTCGACGGCCTGTGCCCGGGTACTTGGTACAGCTACGCCTACTTCGCCGGCGACGAGCCCTTCACCGCGCGCAGCCGGATCGCCGAATTCCGCACCGCGATCGCCGAGGACTCGCTCGAGCCGATCACCGTCGCGGCCTCGGCCTGCAACGGCAGCAGCTTCGACTGGCCGGCCCTCGATCGCACCGCCGAGGAGTACTACGACCTGTTCCTGCACCTCGGGGACATGGCCTACAACGACGGCGCGTTCACGCTCGAGGAGTATCGGACCAAGTGGAAGCAGTACCTCGGCGCCGAGGGCTTCAAGTCCGTCTATGCGCTCGCCGGCTTGTACGCGACCTGGGACGACCACGAGATCACCGACAACTCCGACTTCGATCGTGAGACCACGGATCCGGTCGAGCTCGAGAAGAAGAAGAACGCGTTCGACTCGTACTTCGAGATCCTACCGATCGACGCGCAGCGCCCCTACCAGCTCTGGCGCAGCTTCCGGTGGGGCCTCACGGCCGAGTTCATCGTGCTCGACTGCCGCTACGAGCGAAAGCCGTCGATCGGCGAGTACATGACCCAGGCGCAGATGGACTGGCTCAAGCAGACGCTGCTCGAGAGCCCGTGCCACTTCAAGGTGATCCTCAATTCGGTGCCGATCACCAACATGCCGTTCTTGTTCGACTTCGCCGCCTTCGATCGCTGGGAGGGCTTCCCGGACTCGCGCAACGAGCTGCTCTCGTTCATCGATCAAAACCAGATCGACAACGTGTGGTTCATCGCCGGCGACTTCCACGTGTGCTTCGTGTCACGGCTCGAGCCGATGGGAAACAACCTGTCGGCGCGCACCCGCGAGATCGCGATGACCGGCGGCAACACCAACATCCTCGGCGACTCGCTGACACTGTCGAGCAACTTCGACTACGGCTCGAGCAACCCGCGCGGCTGCATCATGACCTTCGATCCGGCGACCGACTCGGTCAACGTCCGCTTCATCAACCCCGACGGCAGCGACGACTACAATCAGGATCTGACGCAGGCCTGATGCACACCCCGTGAGCGAGCATCCCGCTCGAACAAGTGGATTACTGGCCAGCTGCGAGGCTACCATCGCGGCATGAGCAAGCTTGGTTTGTTCGCCGGCGTCCTCGTGCTCCTCGCGACCGCCTGCACCGACGACGGCCCCTCGACCGAGACCGAGACGGGCACCGAGACCCAGAGCGAGACCGAGACCACAGGCGACGGTGACGGTGACGAGTGCACGCCGCCGGGCGTGTTTGGCGACTGCGCCAACGGGGGCCTCGACGCGTGCATGGCCGAGAGCCTGCCGCAGTGCTTGCAGGACGATCCGAACATGCCCTCGATCGGCGTGTGCGGCCGCGCCTGCGATGACGTCTGCGACTGCTGGGCAGCGCCCGCCAGCGGCGATGCGCCCGTCACCTGCCGCTCGCTGGTCGAGGGCGACGACGGCACCTGCGTGCTCGACTGCGCCGCCGGTCAGACCTGCCCCGACGGCATGACCTGCCTCGACGCGCTCGACATCTGCGTCTACACCGTCAATTAGCCGCAATGCCGGTCACTCATGGGGGCCAGACCCCCATCGGGGGTCACCACGTGCGGCCGAGAACTACGTGCCGATCCGCTTCGCTCGCCAAGCGAGCGAACGGCCGCGAAGCGGCCGCCCGCGGCTCCAATTGAGGCGGCCGCGGGGGGCTAAATCAGCCCGACGAACTGCTCGATTGCGGGAGCCGGTCGCGCCCCCGAGGTGCGCCGCAGCTCGCGGCCGCGTTGATACACGGCCATCGTCGGGATGCTCTGCACGCCAAGCTCGGCGCCGAGCTGCGGCAGCGCTTGCGTGTCGACCTTGGCCACGAGCACCCGCCCGGCCTGGCGCTGCGCGACCTTGTCGAGCTCGGGCGCGACCATTCGGCACGGCCCACACCACGGCGCCCAGAAGTCGACGAGCACGGGCACGGGCGACTCGGCGACCAACTTGCGAAACGCGACGTCGCTGAGCACGTCCGCGGGTCGATCGATCGCGCCACCGATCGCTGCCCCACAGCGGCCGCACTTTCCGGCCTCGCCGAGCTTGTGAAACGGGATGCGGTTGGTCTGTCCGCACTGCGAGCAGCGCTGACGCAGGCCCTTGTCGTCGATCTGCTGGTCGGCCATCGCACGCTACCCTAAGCGCTGTCCTTCGCTCGGCAAGGTCCGGCCCACCACGCCCACGCGATCAGCACCGCCTGCAGCGGCAGCCTCGCCCACGCCCAGAACGGATCGAGCTCCATGCCCGGCGGCTGAATGCCTTCGGTCGCCATCCACACGTTGGCCGGAAACACCGCGACATAAAGCGCGATCAAACCCAGGCTCGCCGCGCGGCGAGTCTTCTCGATCACCAAGCCCACGCCGCCAGCGATCTCGAACACACCGCTGATCCAGACCAACGCCAGCGGCCACGGCAGGTAGTCCGGGACAATCATCACGAACGGCTCGGGGTTGACGAAGTGCAGGATGCCGACCACGACCATCAACACCGCGAGCACCCACCGAAGCACAACCGCCGTTCGCATCGCCCGAGTTTCGACCGGTCCGGCGGCGAGGACAATCAGCGGGCATCACGAAGCGGCCGCCCGCGGTTCACGCCAAGGCGGCCGCGGGGGCCCAAAAACGGGGGGCACTACGGGCTGACGCAGTCAACGAGCCGATCCGCTTCGCTCGCAAAGCGGCCGCCCGCGGCTCCCACCAAGCCGGACGCGAGGGGCTAAATGGCCTCTTGCGCTCCCGTGTAGGATTGCGCCCCCCCACCGAGGAACCATGGCGGACAGCGTCGACCTCAAGGACATCGATAAGCCCGACGAGCTCAGCGAGCCGATCAAGAAATTGAAGATCGCCGTGCTCTCGCAGAAGCCCGAGCTGTACTCGACGCAGCGAATGGTCGCCGCCGTGCGCCTGCGCGGGCACGAGTGTCACCTGCTCGACTATCGGCGCTGCTACATGAAGATCGCCTCGCACCGGCCGACGATCACGTACGACGGCGAGACGCTCGAGAATTTCGACGCGGTCATCCCCCGCATCAGCGCCGCGCACTCGTTCTACGGCACCGCGGTCGTGCGGCAGTTCGAGATGATGGACGTCTACTGCATCAACGGATCGCAGGCGATCGCCCGCTCGCGCGACAAGCTGCGCTCGCTGCAGATCCTGGCCAAGAAGGGCATCGGCCTGCCGGTCACCGGCTTCGCCCACACCACGCAGGACGTGCAGGGCCTGATCGACATGGTCGGCGGCGCGCCGCTGGTCATCAAGCTGCTCGAGGGCACGCAGGGCATCGGTGTGGTGCTGACCGAGAGCAACGCGGCCGCGACCTCGGTGATCGAGGCCTTCCGTGGGCTCGACGCCAACATCCTCGTGCAGGAGTACATCAAGGAGTCGAAGGGCCAGGACGTGCGCTGCTTCGTGGTCGGCGAGCGGGTCGTCGCGGCGATGCTGCGCAAGGGAGCGCCGGGCGAGTTTCGCTCCAACCTCCACCGAGGCGGCAGCGCCGAGGCCGTCAAGCTCACGCCCGAAGAGCGGAGCACGGCCGTGCGCGCGGCCAAGGCCATGGGCTTGCGCATGGCTGGCGTCGACGTGCTGCGATCCAACCACGGCCCGCTGGTGATGGAGGTCAACTCCTCGCCCGGGCTCGAGGGCATCGAGTCGTCGACCAAGAAGGACGTCGCCGGATCGATCGTGCGCTTCATCGAGAAGGATCTGCTCGAAGGCCGCCGCGGCGAGCGAAGCATCAAGCACTGAGCGCGTTGACGGCCGCGGTGCGGTGGCCGAGGATCGGCTCATGCACCGCGTCTACATTCGATTGCCGCTCGCCGCCTGTGTGCTGCTCGTCGCCTGCAGCGACGACGGCGGTGGATCCGAGGCGGCCGAGGCCGGTGAGACCAACGGTGACGGCGATGGCGACGGCGATGGCCTCCCCGACGCTGCGCCAGGGTGGGAGTCCGCGTTCGTCGATGACGGCGTGGCGTTCGACTGCGACGCCCCCGAAGCCGACCTGATCGCCGCGGGCGTGCCCTCGGTCAGCGTCGGCGAGACCACGCTCTACATCGGCGCCGAGCAGAACAATCAGGCCGAGCAGGACGCCGCGTTCGCCCGCTTCGACGGTGGCGTGCAGACCTACTGCGTGCACCACGAAAACGAAGGCCCCAACGGGATCGGCCTCGGCCTGGTTGTTCTGCTCGGCGCCGATGTAGAGCGTGGTCTCGCCGACGCTGACCGAGGGCACGCCCGCGGCGATCAGGTCGGCTTCGGGCGCGTCGCAGTC
>DATLLB010000017.1:0-2588 GCA_035538075.1 Enhygromyxa sp. | reverse complement strand
CTCGGGATCGGCGGGCCGAACCAGCTCGGTGAGCTTGCCGAGCGCGATGTTGCCGGCGGCCGGCGATCCCGAGAGCCAGCTCGCCGCGCAGCTGGCCTCGCTCGGCACGATCGCGGTGACCAATGTGATCCCCGGCAGCGGCGGGCGTGCGGCCGACAGCCTCGCGGCCATCCGCGAGTCGATCCCGGCCGCCCTGCGCGGCGGCCTGCTCGAGCGCGCGGTGACCCTCGAGGACTACGCGGCGGTCGCCAAGCAAGCCGACGAGCGGGTCGAGCGAGCGACCGCGCTGGCGCTCGGCGGGGTGTTCAACACCGTGGTCGTGCTGGTCGACGAGCGCGACGCCGAGCAGCTCTCCGACTCGTTGCGAGCGACGGTCCAGCAACACCTCGATGCGCGACGCATGGCCGGGCGCGAGGTCATCGTCCGCGCGCCCGAGTACGTGCCGATCGACGTGCGCTTGGCCGTGTGTGCCGAGACCGGCGTCGCGCGAGACCGCCTGCGCGATCGCATCCTCGCCGCGCTGCGTCCGGGCAGCCTAGCCGCGCCGGGCTACTTCCACCCCGATCGACTCAGCTTCGGCGAAGCGGTCGAGCTCGGCGATCTGCTCGCGTTCGTGCAGCAGCTTGCCGGCGTGCGCTCGGTCAAGGCGCTGCGCTTCCGACGTCTGCATGAGCCCTCCAGCACCGAGGTCTTCTCCACCATCGAGCTCGAGCCGATCGAGGTCGCGCGGCTCGACGCCGACGAGCTCGAGCCCGAGCACGGTCGGCTCCGCGTCGAGATCTTTGGGCTCGACCAGAACATCGACGACTCCGCCTGGGCGATCGAACAAGCAGGAAGCTGAGCATGGGTCGACCACCACAACCTCACCATGAGACCGCAACGCACGGCGAGCTGACGCCGGAGGGCACGCCCGCGCGGCTGCGCTTCGTCCCGCACGGCTTTGCCGCGCTCGTCGAGCTCCAGCGCGAGCTCGCCGACGAAGAGCTCGAGCTGCGCCTGCCCGGCGGCGAAGACGACTTCACCGAGACCTTGTTCGAGCTCTCGGCCGCGGTCGCCCACGTGCTCGGCCGGCACCAGGACCACTACGCGAGCGAGGCCTTCTTCGCGAGCGCCGCGACCACGCTGAGCTTGCAGCGTCACGGGCGGCGGCTCGCCTATCGCTCGGCTCCCGGCCTCTCTGCCTCCGGTGTGGTCGCGCTGACCGTGCGCGAGGACCCGAGCGGCGAGCTCGAGGCCGGCCTGGCTCTGCAGAGCACGGCCGTCGGCGGCGACAAGCCGCAGCACTACGAGACCCTGGCCGCGCGCGTGGTCGATGCGCGCTGGAATGCGATCTCGCCGAGCGAGAGCACGCAGCCGATCGCCTACGCGAGCGCGAGTGTGGTGCGAGTGTTCGGCGTCGATCTCGGACTCGAGGTCGGTGAGCCGGTCGCGGTCGCCGGACCCAACAGCTCGCTCGCGCCTCATCCCTATCGCGTGCTCTCGATCGTGGAGCAGGCGAGCGAGGGGCTGACCATCGTCGAGCTCGACGGCGTGCTGCCGGCCAGCTTCGACGCGAGCACCTGGACGTTGCGGGCCAAGCCCAAGCACACGCGTCGACTGTTTGGTTGGGACGCCAACGCCGAGTCGTTTCCGTCGGCCGCGCTGCGAACGGTCTCCGTCGATCCAGACATCGAGAGCGAGGAGTTTCCAGACTGCGAGTGGGCGCTCGACTACGCCGACGGTGGCGCTGGATCCGATCTCGATCTGTTCTTGGCCGCGCCGATCGTTGGCTCGTTGGCGGGCCCGATTCTCGCGATGTCGTCAGGCCAGCTCAGCGGCTGGGCGGTGGTCGACCAGCGCGACGTCTCGGTCGTGTTTCGGGCGCTGCACGAGGCCACCGTCACGCTGTTGGACGACGAGAACCTGCCCTACCAGCAAGCCTATCCGGTGACCCACTCGATCGCGGCCTCGAGCACCGCGATCAAGCTGGCGGACGATCTCGGCGACGTACACCCGCGCAGCGAGTTCGATCCCCGCACGCAGCTGCTGACCGACTTCGAGCTCGCGCTCGAGTTCGTCGCGCTCGAGCCCAACACCGAGACCATCGTCGTCGGCGACACGCTCGAGCTCGATGACAGCTACGCGCTCACGCCCGGCATGCTGATCGTGCTGCTGCGGCCCAGCGACGGCGACGCGAGCGTCGCCGAGCTCGATCGCGTCGACCAAGTCGATGGCAAGACCCACATCCGCTTCTCGTCGACCGGCAGCTCGACCTCGGGCGCGAGCGAGTGGACGCTCGGCGATCTGCAGATCCTCGCCAACGTGGTCGAGGTCTCGCATGGCAAGACCCGCGTCGAAGTGCTCGGTGACTCGGACGGGATCTCGCCGCACCAGCGCTTCACGCTGAGCAAGGCCTACGTGACGCAGCTACTCCTCGGTGACGGCGCCGACGGGGCCACGCCTGCGCTGATCGTGCGGGTCGCCAACGTCGAGTGGACGCGGGTCGACGACTTCGGCGACAGCGGACCCGACGACCGTCACTACCGAGTCGAGCTCGACGAGGCGCAGCAGCTGTCGGTGATCTTCGGCGACGGTCGCAAGGGCGCGGT
>DATLLB010000016.1:0-9610 GCA_035538075.1 Enhygromyxa sp. | reverse complement strand
TCGAAGTAGACCTCGACCCACGAGTGCGCGTCGGCCTGGCGCACGGCATAGAAGTCGCCGAACGAATTGTAGTGCGCGCCGTAGAAGCCGTTGACGTTGCGGGTCGGCACGCCGACCTCGCGCAGCAACAGCGCCATCGCGGTCGCGAAGTACTCGCAGTGGCCGGCCTTGGTGTCGAACAGGAAGCCCTCGACCGGATCGAGCTCGCCGCTGCTCACCCGCTCCGAGAGCGGCTGCTCGAGGCTGTACTCGAAGTTGTCCAGCAGGTAGCGCTGCACGGCCTCGACCTTCTCGAGCCGCGTGCGCGCGTCGGCGGTGATCTGCTCGGCCAGCTGCGTGAACTCGTCCGAGAGCTCGACCTCGAGGTAGACCGCGAGCTCCTCAGGCACCTCGGGATCACCGATCAGCTGCAGCTCGGCGCGGGTCGGCTCGCCGACGCGGCCGACGAACTCGTACTGGATCGGTCCGGGCTGGCGATCGAGCACGCGCACCTGATCGTCGACGTCGGCGCCGAGCCGGTTGCGGCTCTCGATCGGCCCGCGCGGCGTCAACGAGAAGGCCAGCGGGCGCCCGGCCGCGAACAGCAGATCGGTGCCGATGTCCTCCATCGTCACCAGCACGCGCACGGTCTCGCGCGCGGCCGCGAAGTTGGGGATCCGGCGGGGCTCGAGCGTCTTGCCCGAGGTCCCGCCGAAGCGGTACGGCGGGGCCACGATCTCGCCGGGCGAGTGACCCTGCTCCTCGAGCAGATCATAGGCGCGGCGATGCACGAGCCGGCTCGGCTGCGCGTCGCGGGATCGCGTCCAGCGGCCGTCCTCGTAGCGAGCGAACGCGCTGCCGCGCAGGTGCCAGGTCGGTCGCGTGGTGCTCGGATCGCCGTCGAGCGGGACCAGGTGCATGACCACGGTCGCGTCGGTCTTGATGGTCCCGAACCCGCCGAGCATCACCGTGTCGGAGAAGCCCACGGTCTCGTTGCCGTACAGGTTGCCGCGCAGGAACACCCCGACGCCGAAGCGGGGGAACGCCACGAAGGTTGCGATGCCGGCGACCGCGGCGATCAACGCGACCTGCAGCGCCGATCGGTTGAGCCGCGAGAGCTCGCGCGCGCCGTAGCGATCGACCTCGAACTCGACCCGCCGACCGAGCCGCTCGCCCTCCGAGATCAAGTGATTGACGATCAGCGCGAGCGTGGCGATCGGCAGGTACAGCGCGAGCAGGATCGGGTAGTGCAGCTCGGCGTCGATGACCGCGGCGATGACCATCAGCACCGAGCCGAGCATCAGCAGCTGCATGTGCTCGCGGCAGCGCTGGCGGTTGAACAGCCGCTGCACGACCATCAGCAGCAGGAAGTCGACGCCCGCGAGCAGCAGCTCGTCGCCGAGCAGCGCCCGCGCGCCGCTGGCCGCGAGCGCGACCACGATCAGCAAGGTCCACAGCCGCTGCGTGGCCTTGCCGGCCGGCTCGGGCGGGAGCGGGCGCAGCATCGCGAAGCTCGCGAGCGCGACCGTCAGCGCGACCGCCCACAAGCTCGCGCTCTGGGCCCACGCGACGGCGATCAACGCGATCGCAGCCTGGACCAGGCTCAGCGCGTCGCGCAGGCGCACGAGCCCCGAGCTGGCGCCGACGCGTCGGCCACCGAAGATCCGCGCGAGCCACTGCAAGCCACTCATGCCGCCGCCGCCTGGGGCTCGAGCCCGACCAGCGCCAAGAACTCGAGCAGCCGTCGCTCGTGGGCCGGTCCGACGCCCGGCTCGATCACCAGCGCGTCGCCGTACTGCAGGCCCGTCGCCACTCGACCCTCGCGCAGCAGCGCGACCACCTGCGAGGCGACCTGCTCGACCTCGGCCTCGAAGCTCGGCTCGCCGGCGATCCCCGGTCGCAGGACCAGCACGCGCTCGGCCTCGCCGCGGGCCTCGAACTCCTGCACGACCGCGCGCCCGAGCCTGGCGGTCGCCGGCCAGTGGATCCGTCGCAGCTCCTCGCCCTCGCGGTACTCGGCCAGCCCGTAGAACTCCCCCGCACGCGAGCGAGCCCCGAGCGCCTCGCCTTCGCCGGTTCGAAGCTCGCGCAGCAGCTCGGGATCGATCGGATGCACGCGCGGATCGACGAGCACCCGCTCGCGGCCCGGCAGCTCGCGGCGCTTGACGAACAGCCCGAACGGGAACCGCGTGGCCACCACCGCCTTCGGCAGCGGATGCAGGCCGCGCGCGCTCATCGTCACGCTCGAGTGCAGCGTGGACGCGGTGCCGCTCGCGACCGCGACCGCGAACACCGGCTCGGTCTTGTCCTCCGACGCGACCCGATCGTCGTCCTCGACGCTGACCGAGATCATGTCGCCGCGCGCACCGTGGTTGCGCAGCTCGACGATCAGCGCGCCGCGGCTACCGGCGTGCAGCGGCGAGGCCACGCGGCGATGGACCTCCGCGCGCCGGACCATGCTCTCGGACAGCATGCCGCTCGCGATGATCAGCCCGATCTGACAGCCAAACAGCACGTGCAGCAGGTTCGCGCCCGAGTTGATGGCCGCGAACCCGACCGCGAGCGTGAGCACGATGAACAGCCAGCCGGCCTTGGTGATCTCGAGGTTGCGTCCCCGCGCGCTCAGCATCCGCCTGACCAGCGGAATTTTCTTGGTGGGCGACTCCGAGCTCGACAAGCTCGGCCATCTTAGCCGTGCTCTCGGCTACGTGCTCGAACGGCGCGGATCTGCGCGGGCGTCAGCACCATGCTCAACAGCTTGCCGACGGTCTGATGCTGCTCGATCGGATGACGCAGCGGACAGTCGACGTGGATCACGTAGGAGTTGCGGCGGCCGTCGCGGATGCGCGTCAACGCGCCGGCCTCCTCGAGCTCGGAGACGATCTTCTGCACGGCGCGCTCGGTGATGCCGACGCGCTCGGCCACGTCGCGCAGGCGACTCTCGGGATCGCTGCCGATGCACAGCAGCACGTGTGCGTGATTACTCAGGAAAGTCCAGCTCACGTCGACGCTCGATGGCTTGTTGGCCGGCAAGCCTTATCGCAGGTCGCTGCCGGAGAGACAACGACGGCGGCGCGTCGATGGCCGCAAAAAAGTCAGCCCGGCGAGATGCCGGGCTGACTTCGGGTCGAGCGGTCGCTCAGCGAGGCCGCCGCGCAATGCTTGCGAGGCACAGCAGGCCAAAGCCGAACAGCGCCGCGCCGCCGCGCGTGGGCTCGTCGTCGACCGAGCACGACAGCGACGCGGAGGCCGAGGCCTCGGCCTCGAACTGGACCTCGATGTTCAGCAGATCGCGGAGCGCGTCGATGCACGACTCGACGTTGTTGGCCTCGATGAACTGCCCGTCGCAGAACAGCGCGCCCTCGGGCCGGCTGCACTGCACCTCGCAGCCACCCTGCAGCTCGGCCTTGCAGTCGACGTAGAGATCCGACTGACAGCCGATCTGACAGTCCATGTTGATCTCGGCACTGCACTCACCACTGCAGCAGCTGTTGCACTGCGCCATGCAGTCGGCCTCGCCGGGCTCGATGTTGCAGGCGCCGTCACACTCGAGCGAACAGGTGGCCTCGCACGAAGCCTCGCACTCGCCTCGGTTCTCGGCGGCCGAGCAGCGCGACGAGCAGTCGGCCGAGCAGTTGCCCTCGCACGAGGCCCGGCAGTCGAACGAGCCGGGATCGACCTCGCACTCGGCCTCGCACGAGCCCTGGCAGCTGGCGGTGCAGTCGACGTTGGCGTCGACGTTGCACTCGGCCTGGCAGCCGAGCGAGCCCTCGACCGCACACGAGGCGTTGAAGGCGACCGGCTCACACGCGGCCTCGCAGCCGCCTTCGACGAGCACTTCGCAGTTGGCACCGGCCTCGACGAAGATGTCGCCGCAGGCATCGAGGCCGCCCGCTCGGGCCTCGGGCGCGTAGAGAGAGAAGACAGCCAGCGCCGCGGCGCCGGCAAGGTAGGTCATCGTGTTGCGCAGCATGGTGGTGAAGCTCCGGGGGTCGTGGACGAGGACGCGCGCAGATCGGTGCATGCGCTGCGTCACGGATCGAATCGATCGATGAAATACCACGACCGGCGCCGGTCACTCCACGTCATCGAGATAGTCGAGCAGTTTGCGACAGTGCTCGACCGGCTCCGCTGCCGTGGGGGCGAGCTCCGCTACTGCTTTCTCCAGGAGCCGGCCCGGCTGTATCGATTGGTTGCCGGCCTCGCGCTGGGCCTTGCCCCACTCGGTGCGTGGCTCGACGTCGCGATAGTAGTCGCTCAGCGTGCCGTCGACGTAGTCGTGATCGAGCGCCTTGCAGAGCGCGTCGAGGTCCGCGAGCTTGTCGGCGCGCTGCGGATCCTCGGCGGTCAATTTGTCGCTCGCGCTTGTCGGTGACTCGCGCTCGGACTTCGAGCTCGACTCGACCTCGGGCTTAGCCTCGCGCTTCGTCTCGGGCTCGCTCGCCGCATTGTCGGACTTGCACGCGACGCTCGAGCCGAGCACGGTCAGCAGCAATGCGAGGGTGGGTCGCAGGAGGATCTCCGTATCGCGCACGCCGCCAGCATAACAGCCCTCTGAAATGGCTCAGAAAGCCCAAATTCGTACGAGCTTCCGCACGGGCAGGGGTGTGGTGGGGCTTGCGCTTCGGTATATCCTTCCGGCCTCGCGATGCTGGAAGCAGCCGCCAACGACGAGCGCGTCGCCAAGCGCGACCGCTCCACGCCGAGCTTGATCAGCGAGCTGTGTCGACAGTTCTACGCGCTCGGTTGGGTGAGCGGCACCGGCGGTGGCATCTCGATCCGCGACGCCGAAGGCGTCTGGATTGCGCCCTCGGGCGTGCAGAAGGAGCGCATCGATCCCGACGACGTGTACCTGCTGCGCGACGGCGAGTGGGATCGCGTCCAGGTACTCGAGGGCCCGCGCGACCCCAAGCTGCGCATCTCCGAGTGCCAGCCGCTGTTCTTCAACGCCTACGCGCGCCGCAACGCCGGCGCCGTGATCCACAGCCATTCGGTCTGGGCGGTCCTCGCCGCGCGCTTGGCCGGCGTCTCGTCCGGGCCGGACGGGGCGCCGGGTGCATTCGTCAGCCGCAACCTCGAGATGCAGAAGGGGCTGCGGGCGCACGGGTGCTTCGACGAGCTGCGCGTGCCGATCATCCCCAACACCGCCCGCGAGTCGCAGCTGACCGCGTCGATGGCCGAGGCCATGGACGCGCACCCCAACGTCGACGCGGTGATCGTCGCCGGCCACGGAATCTATGTGTGGGGCCGCGACTGGGTCGAGGCCAAGACCCAGGCCGAGTGCCTCGACTTCCTCATGCGTGTGGCCGTCGAGGGCCATCGCTTGGGCCTGCAGGAGTGACGCGATGCAGCTGGCTTGGATCGACCCGCACACCGACTACCCCGCGCTGGACCTCGAGCACCTGCGCCGCAACGGGGTGTTCTACGAGCGCCTCGAGCTCGACGACGACGCCTACCTCGGCACGCTCGAGCAGCTCCAGCGCGAGCGCGGCTACATCGAGCAGGACGTGGTCGAGCTGCAGCCCGACACGCCCAACCTCGACGCGATCTGTGCCAAGTTCGCCGACGAGCACCTGCACACCGACGACGAGGTCCGCTTCGTGCTCGCTGGCGCGGGTGTGTTCGACATCCGCGACGACGCCGATCGATGGATGCGCGTCACCGTCGAGCCCGGCGATCTGATCGTCGTGCCCAAGGGCCGGCATCACCGCTTCTTCCTGACCGACAGCAAGCAGATCCGCTGCGTGCGTCTCTTCCAAGACCGCGCCGGCTGGGTCCCGCACTACCGCTGACCTCGACACCTTCTCGTCAATCCAGTACCTACTCACGGAAATCGTCATGAAAGCTGCGCGCAAAGAAGACATCACTCCCGACTACAAGGTCGCCAACATCGAGCTCGCCGAGCTCGGCCGCAAACAGATCGCGCTGGCCGAGAAGGAGATGCCCGGGCTGATGGCGCTGCGCGAGCGCTACGGCGCGAGCAAGCCGCTGACCGGCGCGCGCATCTGCGGGTGCTTGCACATGACCGTGCAGACGGCGGTGCTGATCGAGACCCTGACCGCGCTCGGAGCCTCGGTGCGCTGGTCGTCGTGCAACATCTACTCGACGCAGGACGAAGCCGCGGCCGCGATCGCGGTCACCGGCGTGCCGGTCTACGCGTGGAAGGGCGAGACCGAGGAGGAGTACTGGTGGTGCATCGAGCAGACGCTGCGCTGGCCCGACGGCAGCGGCCCCAACCTGCTGCTCGACGACGGCGGCGATCTGACGGTGCTCGTGCACCGCGATCACGCCGACTTGGTCCCCGGCATCAAGGGCGTGTCCGAGGAGACCACGACCGGCGTGCACGGTCTGCACCGGATGGCCGAGAAGGGCGAGCTGAAGATGCCCGCCATCAACGTCAACGACTCGGTGACCAAGTCCAAGTTCGACAACCTCTACGGCTGCCGCGAGAGCCTCGCCGACGGCCTCAAGCGCGCGACCGACATCATGGTCGCGGGCAAGGCCGTGGTCGTGTGCGGCTACGGTGACGTGGGCAAGGGCTGCGCGCAGTCGATGCGCGGGTTCGGAGCGCGCGTGCTGGTCACCGAGATCGACCCGATCTGCGCGCTGCAGGCCGCGATGGAGGGCTACCAGGTCGTGACCATGGAGGAGGCCGCGAGCATCGGCGACATCTTCGTGACCGCGACCGGCTGCTGCGACGTGATCACGCTCGAGCACATGGCCCAGATGAAGGACGAGGCGATCGTCTGCAACATCGGCCACTTCGACAGCGAGATTCAGGTCGCCCGCCTGACCAAGGCCGAGGGCGTCACCGAGGTCAGCGTCAAGCCGCAGGTCGACCGCTTCATCTTCCCCGACGGCCACGCGATCATCTTGCTCGCCCGCGGTCGGCTCATGAACCTCGGGTGCGCGACCGGGCACCCGAGCTTCGTGATGAGCAACAGCTTCACCAACCAGGTGATGGCGCAGCTGACCTTGTGGCAGGAGACCGAGAAGTACGAGGCCGGTAAGGTCTACGTGCTGCCCAAGAAGCTCGATGAAGAGGTCGCCGCGCTGCACCTCGCCAAGGTCGGCGCCAAGCTGACCAAGCTGACCGCCCAGCAGGCCGAGTACCTCGGCGTCGGCGTCAGCGGGCCCTTCAAGCCCGATCACTACCGCTACTGATTCTCGCTCGAGGAGATTGCACGCACCCGCGTCGGGCCCAGCCCGCGCGGGTGTGATCATTCAGGGGAATCAGCCGCCGCGGAGCTCTTGCAGCTTGCCTTCGACCTCGGCCACGCGGGCCTTGGCCTTCTCGAGGTTGTCGTTGACGACCTCGAGGCGGCGCTCGATCTGGGCGATCTCGTCGGGGTTGCCCTTCTCGCGGATCTTGTCGGCGGTCGCGGGGGCCAGCTCGGCGGCGCGCTGGCGGATGTCGAGGTTGGCCTCGGCCGCGCGCAGCTCTTCCTCCCAGTAGGCGATCTCGTCCTCGTCCGAGTCGAAGCTGGTCGGCTCTTCCTTCTTGTTGGGCGACGGCGCCATGCCCTCGGTCACGATCGCGTTGGCGATGCGCGGGTTGAGCTTGGGCTTGGGCTGCGAGGTCCGGGAGGGCGCGTCGGTCGGTCGGGCGGCCACGCCCCCGCCACCACGACCGGCCTGCTGCGCGTTGGCCGTGGCGGTCTTCTGATCCTTGGTCTTGTCGGCTGCTTGCTCGTCGTCACCGCCGAAGATGAACAGACCGGCGACGAGCAGGATGCCGGCGCCCGCGAGCAGGGCAGGGAGCATCCCGCCACCTTCGCCAGAGCTGTTGGGGGTCGACTTGGGATCTGGGGAAGTCATGGCTCCGGATGATAGCACTGAATTTTCAGGCGCTAGGTTTGTTAGCTTGCGCATGATCCGCGGAATTTCGGGCCTGCGGAGGTTCTATAAGAGGATTGGATGAGCGGTGCGGAAGAGCCCGAGCTCGCCGGCTCGGATCCCGAGGACGACCTGCTGGCCGGAGTTGAGCCAGCGTGGAGCGACGCGGAGATCTACGACGACCTGATCTACGACGATGAAGGCAAGGCCCACATCGAGTTCGAGCTCGAGGTCGGGACCGCGGCCGACGGCTATCGGCTCGATCGCTTCTTGTCGATCCGCTTCACGCGGATGTCGAGGACGCGCGTGCACAAGATGCTCGCGGCCGGAGGCGTACGCTGTCGCAGCAGCGGCGAGGTGCTCCGCAAGAACGCGCAGCGAGTCCGCGCCGGGCAGGTGTTGGTGATCCGTCGGCCGGCGCCGGAGGAGCCGCCGGTGATGCTCGACTACGCGGTGCTGCATCACGATCCGCACCTGCTGGTGCTCGACAAGCCGGCGAACCTGCCCGTGCATCCGTCGGCCCGCTACCACCGACACACGCTCACCGCGTTGATGCGTCGCCGCCTCGGTCCCGGCCACGGCTGGGAGATGGCGCATCGGCTCGATCGTGAGACCTCGGGCGTGATGGTGTTCGGTCGGCGCAAGAGCTCGGGGCCGGCGCTGAAGGGCAGCTTCTATCGGCGCGAGGTCGACAAGGAGTACCTGGCGCTGGTCGCCGGGCGCTTCGAAGGCACCACACTGATCGACATCCCGCTGGGCCCGGCGCTCGGCTCCGAGATCTTGATCAAGGTCGGACGACGCGAGCTCGACGATGGCGGGCTGCCGGCGCAGACCGAGGTCGAGGCGCTGGCCCACGGCGAGTTTCGGGCGCAGCCGATCACGTTGGTGCGATGTCGTCCGCGGACCGGTCGCACGCATCAGATCCGCGTGCACATGGCCGCGATCGGTCACCCGTTGCTGGGCGACAAGCTCTACGCGGTCAGCGAGCAGGAGTTCTTGGATGTGGTCGAGAACGGTCGCCCGGTCGCGGAGCTCGAGGCCAAGCTCGGGCTCGCGCGGCATGCCTTGCATGCGCGCTCGCTGAGCCTGCCGCACCCGCACAGCGGCGAGCGCATCCGCTTCGTCGCCGCCTGGCCGGCGGAGCTGGCCGCGATCTTGGGGCTGCCGGACGGGTGTTGATCACTGCGGCGTGTTGCCGGAGATGCACCAGTAGCAGTCTTCGTTGCCCTCCTGATCGCAGACTTGGATGTCGCCCGCGACCGCGAGCTCGTAGACGAACGCCTGCGTGATCGCGGGCGGCAGCATCGGGTTGTCGTGGATGCCGACGCCGTGCTCACCCACGGTGATCAAGCTCGGCGCGCCGTCGAGCGAGACCAGCAGCTCGTTGCCGGCGATCAGCAAGCCGCCGACGTGCGCGAGCGAGGTGAGGCCGGCGAGGCTGGTGATCGCGGGCGTGCCGATCGGCTTGGCCGTGGGCGAGTCGACCTCGCCGCCGAACAGACCGCAGCCGCCGAGCTCGAGCTTGCCGCCCACGCTGCCGAGCTGCTCGAGCCCGCCGAGATCGGCCAGCCCAGGGTTCTCGTGGAGGATCAGGTCGCCGCCGACCTCGCTGAGCTGCGCGAGCGCGAGCAGGTTGGCGAGCGCGTCGTTGTTGGTGATCGTCAACGAGTCGGTGATCGTCGTCAGCGACTCGAGGCCCGCGAGCGAGCTCAGCGACGGGTTGTACTCCAGCGACAAGCGCACGAGCGTGGGGAAGGCGGGCAGCGACGCCAGATTGACGATGCCGGTGTAGTTC
>DATLLB010000015.1:0-2077 GCA_035538075.1 Enhygromyxa sp. | reverse complement strand
GGACGCTGGATCTCGCCGCGTGGGTCTGCAAGACGCTCGACGGCGGTGGCGGCGGCAGCGAGCGAGCGGCGAGCGAGGCCGCCCTCGAGACGCTCGGCATGGACGACGAAGGCTGAGCTCGCGCGCGAGTTGGGGTAGGCTTGGAGTTGTAGGAGCGCGACGAGCCCGCGGGAGTGTGGCGATTCGCGGTTACAAGGGGCTCGAGATCGACTGGGACAAGGCCTTCGTCGACGTGCCACCGCGTTGAGTCAGCGATCGTCGCCCCAGCTGTAGCCGGCCGGCAGCTCGAGTTTGATCTGCGTCCCCGCGTCCTGCGGGCGCAGCAGCAAGACCACGCCGCGCTCGCCGTTGCGCCGACAGATCCGAGCGCGGGAGACCTCGTCGCGCAGCGCAGCGACGGTCGCGAGCGCGACCGACTGACCGCCTGCGCTCGCCAGCGGCAGCTGAGCGAGCTCGGTCTCCGAGCTCGAGCCAAGCCGCAGAATCACCGCTCCAGCGTCACGAATGTGGCCCAGCTCCAGCCCGTCGAGCGCCGCTGCCAGCGTCAGCGTCACGCTGTTGCGATCGAGCCCGAGCGCGGCGAGCTTCTCGTGATCGAACTCGACCACCCGCTCGGATGTCGGCTCGCCGTCGAGCAGCGCGGCCGAGGCAGCGCTGGCCGCCGCCTCACCGCCGAGCCGTGCGAGCACCTCGATGTCCGGGCCCTGCAGCCACCGACGAGCACGCAAGTTGTCCGGGTGCTCGACCAGCGCGACCCCGGGCGTGGCGGCGAGCGTGTCGATCATCGACGCGAGCGTGGCCCCGCTCGGCAAGTGCAGCCGCGCGAGCGTGCCTGGGCCCGCGCAGGGATCCGCGTCGACGCCGACCTCGAGCATCCACCCTGTGCCTGCGAGCTCGCGCACTCGCTCGACGATCGGCTCGGGCTCGATGCCCGGCGTCAGCCACAGGTGCAGGCGCGAGTCGAAGCGCTGGACGACGAGCCCACGCTCGCGCGCCTCGTTCAGCTGTGCCGCGACGCTGGCCGCGGCCTCGCTGTGCGCCACCGTGACGCTGAACCCCCAGCTCTGCCCCTGCTCGGTGAAGGTTGTGCAGCCACGCGGCTCGAGCTCGATGCGAAGCTCGGCGAGGTCGCCGATCGTGATCGCAACGCCGTCTGGCCGCGGCAGCGCCAGCTCGTGCAGCGCTTCGGGTGTGATCGCCGGCTGCATCAGCAACGCCGAGCGGATCGCATGCTCGAGCTGCGTGAGCGCAACACCCATGTTCCGCATCCGCTCGGGATCGACGTCGATCACCAGCGTGCGAGCAAGCCCGCACTGGCTGACCTCGCGCACGCCTGCGGTGGCCTCCAGCGCGCGCACGAGCGTCTGCGCGGCCTCGCCGTCTCCGTCGGCCAATGCAAAGTGCAGCGTGGTCGGCTGCAGATCGCGAGGCCGGAGCACCGGCGGATTCGCATCTTCGGGCAGCTGCGACTGAATGTCGGTGACGCGCTGCAGCACGTCGACGGCGACCAGCTCGGCGCGATTGGACAGCGACAGCTGAATCCGCGCTCGACCCTCGCGCGCCTCGGCGATGATCTGGCGAATGTCCGAATTGCCGACCAGCGCCAGCTCGATCGGCTGCACGATCGACTGCTCGACGAGCTCGGGCGACATGCCGGGCGCGTCGACCTGCAATTCGAGCCGCGCGACCACCTGCGGCTCGGGCTTGGGCTCGACCTTCGCTTGCAGGCACGCGGCCGCGCCGAGCAGCGCGAGCCCGAGCGCACCACCACGCAGGCCCAGCTTGGCCATGGCTAGGACCGAAACCCGCAGCCGCCTTCGTCCTCGGGCGGGACGAAGGGTGGCGGCGCGACGGCGATGCGCGGCTCTTCCTCGAGCTGCTCGCCGTCGTTGCAGTGCACGCGGCGAAACACGACCGGATCATTGACCGCCCGACCGCCGTCGTTGTTGACCGACTGAAACTCCATCAGATCGGGATCGATCTTGCCGGAGAAGTGATCGAGGTTGTAGCCCATGTTCCAGTAGCCGCAGGGCACCTCGTCGAGCGTCCACTCGCCCACGCCCCAAAAGTGAATCTC
>DATLLB010000014.1:0-3269 GCA_035538075.1 Enhygromyxa sp. | reverse complement strand
AACTATCGCGTTGCATGGCGAAACCAGCGCCTCAAAATTCCGAGCAGCCCCGGACGCGCAGGCCCCACGACGCCCTATTCAAGGCTGCGTTCGAGCAGGCCGAGCACGCTGCGGCGCTGCTGCGGGAGAGCCTCACGCCTTCGGTGAGCGCTGCGATCGCATGGCACACGATCGCGCCGTTGCCCGGCACATACATCGATCCCGCTCTCGCCGACCACCACAGCGATCTGCTGTTCTCGGTCCAGCTCGACGGCAAGGAGGCGCTCGTCTACGTGCTATTGGAGCATCAGAGCACCAAGCATGCATACATGCCGCTTCGAATGCTGCACTACTCGGCGCTGGTTTCGCCATGCAACGCGATAGTTGTTGCAGGCGAGGGATTGATCCCAGGATCTGTGTTCAGCTCGCTCGCGGGTGCGGGCCGGAGATGTCGGCGCCCGGCGTGATCGGGACCGGCGTGAAGTCGCGGACGTAGCCATCGGCCGGATTCAGCAGATCGGTCAGCAACGCAGAGAACAGCCGATTGTCCATCGGCTTGCGGACCGAGCGAGTCGGCCCCGCGGCGATCATCCGCTGCACGGCCGGATCGGTGGGCTGATCCGAGAGCAGGATCACCGGCATCTCGGGGAACAGCTCGCGCACCGACTTGAACAGTCGCTTGCCGTCGCTGGCCTCGAGCTCGAGGTCGAGGATCAGGAGGTCGACCTTGTCGCCCATCTCGGTCAGCAGCGGCGTCGCACCCTTGGCGTCGCTCGTGCAGATCGGCGAGCACTCGGTGCCCTCGAGCAGCTCCTCGTACTCGTCGAGCGCGTCCTGATCCTCGGTGATCACGACCACGACCGGGCCCTTGGCCTCGCCGCGCAGGACCGGCCAGGGTTTGTGCGCGTCGCTCTTCTCGTCGCTGGCTGCGAGCGGCAGCCAGATCTTGAACGTGGTGCCCTTGCCGAGCTCGCTGTCGACGGTCACGCGACCGTGGTGGCGGGTCACGGTGCCCATCACCATCGCGAGGCCGAGGCCGCTGCCAGAGCCGACCGCCTTGGTGGTGAAGAAGGGATCGAAGATCTGGTCGATGTGCTCTTCGTCGATGCCGGTGCCGGTGTCGGCGATCTCGATGACGGCGCTGATCTGCTCGCCGTCCTCGTCCTCGGGCTCCTCGTCGCCCTCGAGCTTCGAGGGCGGCAGGCTGCTGGTCGAGAGCCCGATCGTGATCTCGCCGCCGTCCGGCATCGCGTCGACGGCGTTGAACACCAAGTTGGCGATCGCTTGCTGCAGCAGCACGCGGTCGACGTCGACCGAGACGTTGCGCGCGAGCTCGACCTTGAGCCGCACGTTGGCTGGCAGGGTCTTGGACAGCACCGGCAGGATCTGTCCCTGCAGCAGCTGTCGGAGGTTGGAGCGGACCGGCTGGAAGGTGCCCTGCCGGGTGTAGGTCAGCAGCGTGCCGGTGATGTGGGCGGCGGCTGCCGCCGAGTCGAGGATGCGCTGGCCGTAGCGGCGGGTCTGCTCGGGGTTGGGCACGCCCTCGGCGATCAGCTCGGCGTGACCGCGGATCGGCGTGAGGATGTTGTTGAGCTCGTGGGCGAGACCCGAGGCCATGGTGCCGACGGTCTTGAGCTTCTGCGCCTCGAACAGCTGCTCGCGCGAGAGCTCGAGCTCGTTGGACTTGCCCTCGAGTCGCAGCTTGAGCTCCTCGCGTTGCTCCTTGACCCGGTCGAGCTTGGCCTTCACGTGGTTATCGGCTGCGCGCTCGCGTAGGTGCAGCATGGTGCCGAGGCCCAGCGGGATCGCGATGAAGGTGATCAGCATCGGCAGCGGATACTTCTTCTCGGGCTCACCGCTGGCCGACAGGCTCTCGACGTCCATGTCCGCGGGCTCGAGCACCAGCTTGCCGCCGTCGTAGAGCATCAAGGCCACGGCGAACAGCGCCAGCAGTGCGTTGTCGCGCGGACTCAGGATCGGCCCGCTCCACATCAGGATCACCAGCAGCCCCGAGAGCACGACCGAGCTCTCGAGCGACTCGGCGCTCATCAAGGTGTTGATCGAAGCGAAGCCGATCGCCGCCGCCCAGATCTGCTGCCAGCTCTTTGGCTCGAGCTTCTGCGGGACCTTCTCGCGCAGCGCGAACGCCAGCCAGGCCAGGACCGCGGACGCGACCAGCCACAGATAGGTGCCGCCGATCTCGAGGAACTGATTGTTGAACAGCAGAGTGATCGTGAACGCGCTGGTGCACACCGCCGCGACCAGGAACAGCATCGCGTTGCTGCGGAACAGCACCGAGGAGTCGAGCACGCTCAGCTCGTCGGCGTCGATCGTGTTTCTCTCGCCGGTAATCGTCCGCGCTGCGCTCTCGGTCGCGGCGGCACGGCTGTCGCTGCTGTCCGCTCGCTTCGCGTGGCTGTTGGTACTGGCGCCGATTCGTATGCTGCCGCTGGCCGCTGGGTGCGGGCT
The DNA here is from genome assembly GCA_035538075.1 of Enhygromyxa sp. Lineage (GTDB taxonomy): Bacteria > Myxococcota_A > Polyangia > Nannocystales > Nannocystaceae > Plesiocystis. The sequence continues at coordinate 821 of DATLLB010000014.1, read as the reverse complement.
CGATCCGTGGCGCTGCTTCCGATCGCCCATCGTCGTCAGGATATCAGGCACACGCGCGAGCTCGGGCGATCGATCGTCGCTCGCTCGCTCTCGAACAGCTCGGTCTTTGGGTCAGGATGGATCAACCAGAGAGCGGCGTGCGCCGATCAGGGATCGGTCGGTCGCCGTTGCGCACTCGAACCAGCGCGCCGGGATCACGAGCGTGCTCATGCACCACCAGCCAGCCCGCCGGTAGCGTCGGCGTGATCAGATCGAATACGCGCTTTGCGTCGCGAGGCGAGAGGTTCACGCAGCCGTGGCTCAAGCGATGACCGAACAGATCGTGCCAATACGCAGCGTGGAGCGCGTAGCGACCGTCGAAGTACATCGCCCACGGGACCGCGTCCACGTAGTAGGGATCTTCGGCGCTCGCGAGGCTCTCCATCTTCGAGTACGCCCACTTGGTCTCGATGCGGTAGAGCCCAACCGGGGTCGAGTCGCCAGGCTTGCCCGAAGAGATCAGCGTGGCAAACACCGGCTCCTCCTCGCGCCACACCGACAACACCTGCTGGGCGAGATCGACGTCGATCGTGATCTGTCCGGCGAGGATCGGCGCTGGCGGAGCCACCGGCAAGAACCGCCGGATGTCGTCATCGCTGACCCAGCCGCCGTCGAGGGTCTCGAACCACCGCTCGCCGTCCTTGCCGATCACGCCGTCGCCGTGCTTCACGAACAGCGGCGCGTGATAGGCCACGCGCGCGCGCTCGGCTGACTCGGGATCGGTGGACTCGCGGACGACCGTCTTCCAGCGCACCGCCCAGGCCCGAAGTCGGTGTGTAGCT
>DATLLB010000013.1:0-5882 GCA_035538075.1 Enhygromyxa sp. | reverse complement strand
GCAGCAGAGCATCAGCTTTCACCCCGTGCGGCCGCACAGCTACGACCTGGTCGAGAGCGCGGTGCGGGTGATCTACGCGAGGGGCCTGCGCGCCAAGGCAGGCGCGGCCGTCGACGCGGCGCGCAACCTGATCGCGGTCGTGCGCGAGGGCTGACCTCGCCGAGCAAACTCAGCGCGGCATCAGTGCATGCGGGACATCGGCCGCGGACATCTGCAGCGCCATGTGAACGCGCCACGCCAGCGAGTCCTTGGTGAACGGCTTCTCGAGTAGCTGAACATCGGGGTCGAGCCGGCCATGGATGGCGCCCTCCGTATAGCCGGACGTGTAGAGACACGGCAATCCCGGGCGCAGCTGCTTGGCGACCTCGACGAGCTGCGCGCCGCTCATTTCGCCGCGAAGCACGACATCGGTGAACAGCAGGTCGACGTGCGTGCCCGTCTGCAGGATCTGCATCGCTTCCGCGGCGGTACCACAATCGAGCGTTCGATAGCCGAGGTCGAGAAGAAAGCGAACAGATACTTTTCGTAGGGGTGAGTCATCCTCGACGACGAGAATCAGCGCGCCATTGCCAGGTGGCGGCGCTCCGGACCAGGACACCTGGCGGCGCTCCGCCGTCTCCTCCGTGCTGCGCGGCAGGTACAGCTTCACCGTCGTGCCGACGCCAGGCTCGCTGTAGATCATGATGTGGCCGCTGGATTGCCGCACGAACCCGTAGACCATGCTGAGCCCGAGGCCCGAGCCGCGACCCATCCCCTTGGTGGTGAAAAACGGCTCGAAGGCCCTGCGCTGGACCTCTTCCGACATTCCCTCGCCGGTGTCCGAGACCGCGACGAGCACGTATTGTCCGGGCCGCAAGGGATGATACGCGTCGGCATATTCGGGGCTGATCCGCACATTGGTGGTTTCGATGGTGATCTTGCCTCCGTCCGGCATCGCGTCGCGGGCGTTGAGCACCAGATTCAAGATCGCGCTCTCGAGCTGCGCACCGTCGATTTCACATTGCCATTGCCCTGTTGATTCCGCGATCTCGATGTCGATGTGTTCGCCCAAAGTCCGGCGTAGCAAGACCTCCATCCCCTCGACGAGCACCTTCGGATCGACGCGATGTGGCTGCAGCGGCTGCCGACGCGAGAACGCCAGCAGCCGATGCGTCAGCGTGGCTGCCGTCTTGGCAGCATCGAGCGCCTCGTTGATGAACACGGTGCTCTCTGCGTCGAGGCTCTTGTACCGCGCGAGCTCGAGGTTCCCGTAAATGACGGTGAGCAGGTTGTTGAAATCGTGCGCAACGCCGCCCGTGAGCTGACCGATCGCTTCCATCTTCTGCGCTTGTCGGAGCTGCGCCTCCAGCTGCGCGTGCCGCTCCTGGGCGCGGCGCCGCGCCGTCGTCTCATGCACGACCACCGTCACCGCCCGCACGTTGGACTCGGCGTCCCGCAGCGGCGACAGCGAGGCGCCGAAGCAGAGTACCCCGTCATCGCGCGGCACCTCGTAATCGATGGCGTGCGTGCGGCCATCGGCGAGCACCTCCTTCGCCGCGGACTCGAGCGCAGCCGCAGCGTCGACCGGGAGGAGCTCTGCCAGCGTGCGGCCGACGGCATGTTCGGGGAAGCTCGCGTGCTCCGTACCTCCGGGCACATGATGGCTGACGATGCCGCCCGCCGCGTCCAGCGTGAAGACCCAGCTGTCCATCGAGGCGAGCGTGGCCCGCAGGCGCTCCTCGCTGGCGCGATGCATCTCCGTCCGCAGCGCCACCTCGTCCTGCAGCCGCTGGGATTCCCGAGTCGCCATCTCCACCCGCAGTCGCGCGAGCTCCGACTCGATCGTCAACGACGACCGGTACAGCGACAGCTCGAGGACCGGCTCGCCGTCCTCGACGTAGCAGCGCTCGTCCGCCCAACAATTGACGCCCAGCGCAAAGCGAAAGATACCGATCAGCTTGCCGCGCATGAACGGGCAGCCCCACGGCTCCTCGAGCCGTTGCTGCATGACCAGCTCCCAAGGCGAGCGAACGATCACCTTTGCGGTACCGGCCGCGCGGTCCATGGCGACGAGCTCGAACCGCCCCCACCCGACCACGCCGACGGCCCGACCCCACGCGAGGAACCCTTCTTCGAAGGTATCCGCGAACACGGTAACCATCGTTTCATAATCTGCTTTCGTGCCAAGGCTCGAGCTATGCGCGACAACCAGCTGAAATAGCTCGGTCCCCATTTCATCACGCAGCGGCGCGAGCATGTGCAATAGCGACGGATCGAGCCAAAGCGCCACGAGCGACCGGCCAACCGACTGCATCGTCCCACGCGCCGTATCCCACAGTATTTCGATGCCGCGTATGACCTTGGACTCGTCGTGCATTCGCCTGGTCAGATTTTCACCAGTCGATAGGCTCGGCAAGCCCATTGCGGACGCGGTACGCGATCGCATGGGCGTAGTGCTCGCGGCCAATCGCAGGCACTGGCAGTGCACGGCGGCCTCGGCGCGCTCGACGAAACTGCGCGAAGGTCTACGCCGAGGGCTGAGCGCGTCAGCCCCCGAGGAACTCGATGCACTGGGCCGCCGCCGCGGAGCCCGTGTTCCAGGTCGCTTCGAGGCTGCCGTAGAGCGGCAGCGAGAGCGCCTCGCCAGCCAGGAAGATCCCATTCGCGCGGTAGCCCTCGAGCGTCCTGAGCAGGGCCGGTCGAGCACCGCCCGCGCCAACGCGCGAATAGGAGTAGGCGCCGTGAAAGTTCGGATTCAGCATCCACGGGCTGATGATGGTCTGCTCGGCGTCCCGAGCCGGCTCGAGCGTGCGACGAACGACCTCGGCGGCCAGCTCGATCGTGCGCATCAAACTGAGGTCCCGAGCCGTGCTGCCGGCGACCGCTGCGACCAGCACGTTGCTGTCCTTCATCTTGGTCACCTGCCACGCGCTGGTGCTCTGGCGATCGACATAGAAGTACCACGCGGCCGCCGAGCCCAGCTTGGTCGCCGCCGTCGGCCACAGCATCCCGACCTTCGTGTATCCGCCGATCTCGATCCCCTCGAAGGCATCGCGTAGGGCCGTGCGCAAGCTGGCTGGGAGCGGCAGCTGCTCGTGGGCCAGCACGGCCGCCGACACGGTCACGATCACCGCGTCATAGGCCTCCTCCGAGAAGTCCGACAGGCGAATCCTCCAGCCACCTTCGAGGCGCCGCTCGATTGCGACGATCGACACCGAGGTGCGGATCCTCGCCACGTCGGCCAGCTTCGTGCCGTAGGTCAGGAACAGATTGCCGATGCCGATTGGCTTGCCGTCGAGGAATGGCCGCAGGTCGGCGCCCTCGCTGCGGTTGCGCGAGCGGTCCTGCGCCGAGTAACGGCTCGGCTCGATCGACTCCGAGAACGCGCCGAGGTGACTCACCTGAAACGCGACGCGGGCCGTGAGCGGATCGAGATCGGCGCCCTGCGAGACCGCGACGTCCTGCGTGCTCTCGACGTTGGCGTCGAAGACCTCGACCGCTCGCCGGGCCCCGGCCGTGAACATCACGGTGTCGACGTCGGCCGCCGTGAGCTCGCCTTCGGGGTACCAGTACAAGCGCCGCTCGACCTCCGCGAAGGGATCGATCAGCTCGTAGTCGGGCGGAAACACGTGGCGATCATTGAACTCGCGCACCCACTCGCTCTGCTCGCCGGCCTCGAACGACTCGGCTCCGAGATCGACCACCTCGTCGCCGAGCGTCGCGCTGCGGACCCGCCCGCCGACTTGGCCCTCGGCTTCGTAGACGACCACGTTCATCCGCGCTTCGGCGAGATCGAACGCGGCCTTCATGCCCGAAGCACCTGCTCCAATGACTTCGACGCGTGGCATCGCGAGCCGCAGTGCAGATGGCGTGCCCAGCAATTGTGTCGCCGTGATGCGGAGCGAGCAGCGTCGTGTGGCCGGATTCGACCAACGCGTGGTCGTCCGCGCCCACCTCAGCAACTCGCGCGAATCAGCCCCTCCATGTGATCCATGAAGACGCGGATCCGATGGGTGCGACGCAGCTCGGGCAGCGTCAGCAGCCAGAGATCACGGCTGTGACCGGGATCGATCGGTCCGATCCGCTGCAGCTCGGGATCGTCATCGCCATCGAAGCACGCGAGGAAGTGGACGCCGATCCCCCCATAGATCGCCTCGCGGAGCACGAGCATGTTGAAGTCCAAGCGCATGGCAATCCGTGCCCTCGGGGCGTTCGCCGCGAGCCAGGCGTCGAGCCAGCGCATGCTCGGATCCCGCTCGTCCCACGCCAGCCACGGATAGTCCTCGAGCGTCGCTCCCGGTCCGACGCGCTCGACGAGCTGCTTGCTGGCATAGATCGCGAAATCGAGTCGCCCGACCTTGCGCCCGACCAGGTACTCGGGCGGCGTGTTGGTGATGCGCAGCGCGACGTCGGCCTCTCGACGCGTGAGCGAGACCTCGGTGTTGCTCGCCGTCACGGTCAGCTCGACGCTCGGGTAGCACGTCACGAACGACGAGAACGCGGCCTGGTACCTGCGAAAGAGCATGTCCATCGTCGCGACGCGGAGCTTGCCTTCGAGCTTCGCATCAGCACCGAGGACACGGCCCTCGAGCGACATCAGCTCGGCCTCCATTCGCTCGGCGACCTCGGCGACGTCCCGTCCCGCCGCGGTCGGCACGAAGCCCTGCGGCGTCTGATCGAACAGGCGCACGCCGAGCGCGTCTTCGATTCCACGCAGGCGACGACCGACCGTGGTGTGGCTGACCCCGAGCCGCTCGCCAGCGCGAGTCGAGCTGCGATCGCGGAAGATCGCCAGCACGTAGCGGAGGTCGTCCCAGTCGAGCGCGGGCAGGGCCACCTCTGCGTTCTTGCACACCGCGTGTCCGAAATCGATCGTGGCCCGCTCCGCTTGTCGCCCTCACCTTCGCCGCCATGAACAGCAGCCCGATGATGATGAGCGCCGCCCTCGTGACCCGCTATGGCTCCCCGGAGGTGATCCGAATCGCCGAGGTGCCGAGGCCCGAGCCGAAGCCCGGCGAGCTGCTCGTGCGCGTGCGCGCGACAACGGTCTCGTCCGGCGACTCGCGGATCCGGAGCCTGACGGTGCCGCCTGGATTTCGCCTGCTCGTGCAGCTCGCGTTGGGTGTCCGTGGACCACGTCAGCCGGTGCTGGGAATCGAGCTCGCGGGCGATGTCGCGGCCGTCGGACCGGGGGTGTCGCGCTTTCGCGTCGGCGATCCCGTGATCGCGTATGTCAACGCCTCGATGGGTGCACACGCGCAGTACGTGACGGTCGCCGAGACCGGCAACGTGATCGCCAAGCCCGAGCACCTCGACTTCGAGCAGGCCGCGGCGCTCTGCTTCGGTGGCCTGACCGCCCTCCACTACCTGGTGAGCAAGGCACGGGTGCAGGCGAACGAGCGCGTGCTGATCCTCGGGGCCTCCGGCACGGTCGGTCTCGCGGCCATTCAGATCGCGCGTCAGCACGGAGCCATCGTCACCGCAGTGTGCAGCGGAGCCAATGCCGAGCTCGTCCGCGATGCGGGAGCCGAGGCGGTGATCGACTACGTCGAGCAGGACTTCACCCGCAACGGACAGACCTACGACATCATCCTGGACTGCGTCGGCGCGACCTCGTACGGCCAGTGCAAGGGCTCGCTCGCGCCCGGAGGCCGTCTGCTGCGTGTGGTTGCGAGCCTCGCCGGACAGCTCGCCGCGCCGCTTCAGGGCCGGCTCTCGGGGCACCGCGTGTTCGCGTCGGTCAGCACGGGCTGCGCGGAGGACATGCGGACCCTCGCCGAGCTGGCTCGAACCGGCGCGTTTCGACCGGTGATCGACAGCCGCTACCCGTTCGAGCGCATCGCGGAAGCACACGCGCGCGTCGACAGCCAGCGCAAGCGCGGCAGCGTCGTCGTCACGCTGAG
>DATLLB010000012.1:0-2609 GCA_035538075.1 Enhygromyxa sp. | reverse complement strand
CAGCACCACATCGCAGCGATACTCGCCGGCCAGCGTCCGCGGCAGCGTGCGCGCGTCGGACAGCAAGAAGCGCGGGGCGTGAGACGGACGCGGCAGCGCGGCCTCGAGCTCGGCCCAGCACCGCGCCAGCTCCTCGCCCTTGCGCAGGAAGAACTCGGTCGGCAAGCCCTTGCGGATGTGCTTGCCGGCCGTGCGCGCGGCCGTCTCTGCCCGCTGCCGCGAGAACTTCACCACAATCGCCGAGAACACCATCTCGAGCGCACGCCGATCGCCCTCGTGCTCGACCTTGCCGATCTCCTCGAGCAACCCGGCCAGCTCCTTGAGCACGTGCACGTCGTACCAGGCCCGCTCCTCGGCCGAGAGCTTGGCGCGGACGTCCACGCGATCACGAACGCGCCGCTCCGACGCCTCGGCCACCGCGGCGCAGCGGTGCATGAAGCGATCGCGCTCCTTCGCGCTGCGACGCTCGGTCTTCACCCGCGCGACCCTCAGCGCGAGCGGATCGAGGTCGCTGCCGAGCGACTTCCAGCCCGCGACCATCGCCTCGACCGCGACCGTCCCGCTGCCGCAGAAGAGATCGAGCACCTCGGATCCCGGCCCGAGCGAGAGCTCCTGCAAGACCACCCGCGCGATCGCAGGGTGCATGCGCGCGGGGTAGGCATGAAAGCCGTGGGTCAGCGCGTCGCGGTCGACCAGCAGCTGGCCGTTGGCGTCGGGATCCTGAGCCGCCATCGCCTCGGCGAGCACGAAGCGAAACGCCGGATCACCGTGGGCCTCGACCGGCCCGCCGACGCTCGACAGCGCCTGTCGCTTGTCGCCCACGGCGGGACTGTGCGCGATGGCTCGCGCCCACGCAAGCGCGCTACTGCAGCTTCTCCGGATCGAATTTCTCGACGCACTTCTCGAACAGGTAATCCGGCCGCGCCTGGATCAGCTTGCGATCGGCCTCGGGCACATCCTCGGCGCTCACGCCCTTGATCACCTCGATCATGCAGTCGGTCGCCGGCAAGCTCGCGAGCTTGGCGCACTTGCCCTTCACCGCGCCGAGGTTCTTGTGCTTGTGCTCGAAGAAGTTGAGCTGAAAGCCGTCGTCGTCGAAGTACACCGCCCGCACCCAGTCCGGGTAGATCAGCATGTACTTCTCGCACGCGTCGGGCAGGTCCTTCGACGGCTTCTCTGGCGCCTTGACCACCGTCGCCGCGATCGCGTCGAGCTTGGCGTTCTCCTCGGCCTCCTTGGCCTTCTGCTCCTCGAACTTGCGCTTGCGCTCCTCGGCCGCCTTGGCGTCGGCTTCCTTGGTCTTGGCGTCCGCACCCTCGCCGAGTGCCGCAGCAGCAGCGGCCTCGAGATCCTTGCGCTCTACTTCCTCTTTGTCGCAGCCGGCCGACAGGACGCAGACCAGCGCGAGCGTGGCAGTCAACGTGGACCCTCGCATGGGCCGGGAATGTACCAACTCAGTCCGCGCCGGTCAGCAGGATCGCCACGGTGCTCGCGCCGAACACCGCGACCGCGAGATCGCTGCGCGAATCGCCGTCGAGGTCGGCCGCGGCCATGTCGAACGGCTGCGTGCCCACGAACCGAGTGAGCGGCGCGTCGTAGCCGGGCCCGAGCGAGGGATGGATCGTGATCGTCGAGTCGCCCGAGTCGGCGCTGATGATGTCGGGCAGTTGATCGCCGCTGACGTCGACGGCCAGCACCGCGTAGGGCTGCGGCCCGACCGGGAGCGCCTGTGCCGGGGCAAAGCTGCGCTCGCCGAGGTTCTCCAAGATCGTCACGGTCGCGGCCTCGAAGTCGGCCGTCAGCAGATCGAGATCACCATCGGCGTCGAGGTCGGCGTGGCTCACGGCTCGCGGCCCAGCGCCGACTGGCTCGGCTTGCGCCGCTCCAAACACGCCGGTGCCGTCGCCCCACAGCACGCTCACGGTCGCGTCGACGCGATCGACCGTGACGATGTCGGCGTGCACGTCTCCATCGAGGTCGGCGACCAAGATGTCGTACGGCTCGGCCCCGACCGGATAGCTGTCGATGTTCGGCACTGCCCCGGTTCCGTCGCCGAGCAGCACGTAGACCGCATTGCCGCTCTCGTCGGCGACCGCGATGTCCGGCCACTCGTCGGCGTCGATCGGCGCGATCACCAGCGCGCGCGGGGTCTCGCCCGTCATCGCAAACGGCGGCGGCGAGAAGCTGCCCGTGCCGTCGCCATAGCTGACCCCGGTGCCGGCCGGGCTGAACACGTTGGCGACCGCGAGATCGGTCGAGCCGTCGAGATCGAGATCGCCGCTGGCCACCCCGCGCACGCCGAGCGCGAGGTTGCTGACCAGGGGCTCCTCGGCGAAGCCGCCATTGCCGAGCCCCGGCACCACGCGCACGCCCGCGGCCGAGATGCTCGAGATCACCAGATCCACCTCGTCGTCCGCATCGATGCGATCGAGCAGCACCGTCGTCGGCGCGACCGCGACAAACACGAAGCCGCCATCATTGAAGCAGACCTCGCCGATCTCGGGCGGATCGCAGCCTTCGTCCGGGAGGTCGGCGACCGGGTCGCCGTCACCATCCCCGTCGCCATCTCCATCCCCGTCACCGTCACCATCGCCATCCCCGTCCCCATC
>DATLLB010000011.1:0-10672 GCA_035538075.1 Enhygromyxa sp. | reverse complement strand
ATCCTACAGCGCTGGCTCGAGGGTCTCGGAGCAGCTGCCCTCGAACTTCATCGTGACGTACTCGGCCCGACCACCGCTGCTGGTGTTGATGTTGCCGAAGGCCACGTCGACCATGATCACCAGCCGCTGGTCACCGTCGGGCAAGCTCGCGGTGTAGGTGATGTCGATGCGCGTGGCCGAGCCGTCGCGGCGCTGCGCCTTGTCGATGATCGCTCGCCGCAGCTTCAGCTCGGCCGCGGTCTGCATGTGGGCGCTCGCGTTGAAGCTGGTGCCCTTGTAGATCGAGTCGTAGCGATCGCTGGTCTCGCCGAGATAGCCCTCAGCCTGGACCTCGAGTTCGTCGGTCCACTCGAAGTCGATAACCGCCTTGAGCTCGTCGCCGATCTTCCCGTCCTTGACGAGCTTGATGAAACATTCTTGTCCTCGTAAACGCGGTGCTGACATGGCGTGTTCTCGCAGCGATTACGCCGCGACCTCCTGGGTGACGACCGTGGGGCCGGTCTGCGTGTCGATCACGATCGACTCGGCGATGGCGAACATCTTGACCCGGACGATGTGCCGCAGGATCTGAGGCACGTTCGGGTTCGTGGTGTTCTTGACGAGCGAGGACTGGTGTCGGGCGTTCTGCGGCTGACTGGGGCTCTCCAGCTCGAGCAGGAATGCCCGCAGCTGCCCCTCGTAGTTTCGCAGCAGGTCGGGCGTGATGACCTGCTTGGAGTAGCGCGCCGAGATCCCAAAGATCGAATCGTTGATGAAGTCCGCGTACGCGCGGCGGTTCGCTGCGGTGCGGCCGGGATCGGCGGTCGGGTCGACGCTGGTGATGTCGTCGACGAAGAACCCGCCCGACAGCCTGTCGGTCTTCGTGCCCGTGATGCCGCGGCGCTTGAACAGCTCGTAGTCGCCGATCTTCAGCTTGGTGCTGCCCTCGGTGAGCGGGTCATAGGCGCTCTCGAGCCCGACGATCTGAAGCGCGCCGAAGTTCGTGTCGGCGAGCCGTTGGCCGATCGATTGCTCGGGCAGGAGGATCGAGCGCGCGGCGGCGGCGAACGAGTCTGCGCCGACGTCGATCACTCCGTCGTCGGTGAAGCCGACGCCGCCAGCCGTACCGACGTCGCGGATCTCGGGGATGAACGTGGCGAAGCCAGGGAAGATGAACTGCACCCGCTCGTTGCGGATCAGCTCGACGTCGGCGTACGCCTGGGCCCGGCTCACGCCGATCCGGGGTCGCGTGAGCACCTTGCGTGCAGCGAACCCCTGCGCCGTCGCATCGAGAGCGTTCTGTCGCAGCTTCGCGCGGATGTTCGGGCTCGTGCGCGCAGAGACGACGTAGTTGACCTCGTTCGCGGGCGGAGCATCGACCAGGGTCGCTTCGATCGCCTGCTCGTAGCGCGAGTCGAGCTGCGGCGCGGACAGGCGGGTCAGGTTGGCGTTGTTGCTGACCTCGAACCCGTCGGGCAGCGTGTCGAGGATCAGCGTCACGTTGCCGACCGTGCTCGTCACCGCGGTGTCGTCGTCGATGAACGGGCGGACCTTGCTCGACCACGGGCCGCCCGTCGTGCCGGTGTTGGTGTCCGAGAGCGTGATCCAAACGGTGCCGGTCGCCGACGAGTCCTGCACGCGCGTGCCTGCGGGGATCGTGACGTTCGCGGCGGCGTTGGCGTTGGCGAAGTCGCCGACCGTGAAGCCGAAGGCCTCCAGCAGATCGCCGCTGATCGCCTCGAGCGTGCCGGTGGCAGCCGTCGCGGTGTTGCACACCCGCAGGTTGCCGTCCGCGTCGACGCTGGCGCTGATGTTCGCGACCGCGTCGAGCAGCGTCGCGGCCTCGGTGGTCGTGATCGCCTGGCTGTCACCGACATTGCCGGTGCCCTCGTCGATCATCACGACACCGGGCTCGTCGTTGGCGATCGTCACGTTGGCGCCACCGGTGAGCGCCGAGAAGCCCGTGATGATCACGTTGTCGTCCGCGACCAGCAGGATTGTGTCGGTGCTGCTCGAGGAGAACGTCACCCCCGGCACGCCGAGCTCGCCGAGCGCATCGAGCAGCGCGTCGCGCTTGTCCTCGACAACTCCGCCCTGCACGGCGATCGAGGGAGTGTCGAAGTTGGTGGCGAGCCCGTTGACGAACCTGGTCACGCGCAGCTGGACGGGCAGGGTGTCGGCAGTGACCACCAGCGACCACTCGTCCTGCGTCGGCGTGCTCGGCAGGCCGAGGTCGTCGAGCGCGGTTCCGGTGCCACCGACGATCTCGATGCGAGCGCGGGAGCCAGCGCGCACCGAGCTCAGCTTCAGCTGGCCGCCGCTGTTCGAGGCGATCGTCGATCCGAAGCGGGCGTTGATCCGCGCGATCACGTCTGCGAGCGCAACGTCAGCGTCGGTGAACGTCACGATCTTCGCGTCGTCGTCGTCGACCTGGAGAATGATCGTCATGCCGCCGAGCGCGACCGGGAAGCTCGCGCCCACGCCCGTGATCTCGGCCTTGCCCGCGCTCAGGGTCGCGGTCGCGGTGGTCGGGCCACCGTCGATCTCGAACACCGCTTCGTCGGCGTCGTCGGCCTGGAACGGACCCGCGCCGCCGGTCAGGCAAGCGAGCCGCTGGAACTGCACCGTGCCGGCCGAGTTGTCGACGCGCTGGACCACCAACCTGTTGAAGCGCTTGTTGGCGAGAGTGATGAACCCGCTGCCGTTCCACGCCTCCGAGCCGCCGCTCTGCTGCGCGACCGGTCCAGCGTGCGGGTTGCCGGCGATCGCCCAGCCGAATCCCCCGAAAGTCGCCTCGCGATCGCTCTCGCTCGTGACCTCGGTCGGAATCTCGAGCGGACCTTTCTCGAACTCACCGATCACCAGCACCGTCCCCGTGCCGGCTCCGAGCGGCAGCGACGGTGGAGCGCTGTCGATGATGTTGACGGATGCGACGCTGAGCAGCGTCGCGTTACCAGGATCGGTTAGAAAGAGTCGGCGAAACGCGGTCACAGGTCGCTCCCGGGTAGGTGGTCAGGACGGGCGGCAGGAAGCGACGCCGACAGGGTACCGCAGCACGCCCGACCGCGCGACAAGCCCTACTCGGTCTCGACGTCTGCCCCCGGCATGCGCATGAGCCCGGGGCTGCGGACCAGCACGACGTGCTCGATCTCGGCAGCGACCGGAATGATCAGCTGAAACTCGTGCGCACCGGCCCGCGCTGCATCGTCGGGGCGACTCGAGCTGCGGAGCATGTAGCGGGCCGTCCGGTTGAAGTACTCCGGGATCACGACGCGACGACCGGGCAGGTCGTTGACCTTCTCGGCTGCGAGCTCCTCGAGCAGCTTGGCCTCGAGCCCGCGTCGCTGATCCTTGTGGGCGCACCAGCACACGAGCTCGATCTGGATTGTCTGCTCGCCGAGGTAGCGCAGAAGCGTGCCCGGCTCGTAGACGCCGTAGGTCTCTTCGAGCAGGCGCACGTCGGTGTGCTGCTCGTAGACGGAGTCGTCGGTCGCCGATGTGATCAGCATCTTGCCGGACGGCATGTCCTCGACGCCCCACTCCATCCAGTCGAAGGCGATGTCCTCGAACTGGTGCATCTTGAACGGTAGCCTCGCCTGACCCTTGACGACGTCGAGCAGATCGAAGCTGCGCCAGCTGACGTTCCGCAGCATGTGGTAGAGGCCGATCATCGCGGCGTCGCGGGGCGCGAGGTTGAGCACCTCGTTCACGACCTCGATAGGCGCGGGGTAGGTCGAGCCGGCACCCGTCGACACACGCGTGTGCGAGCCGTCGGGGTTGCGCACGATCTTGGCGAAGTAGGTCTCCTCGGGCGCGGAGCCAAAGACCTCGATCCCCGTGTCGGTCAGCAGCGTGCAGACACCGTCGCGGATCGATTCGGGGTCGTAGGTGATGCTCATGCGCGGATCATCGCACACGACTGGCGCGCTCGAACTCCCGCCGAAACTCGATGCTGAGTTCGATGAGCAGGCGCTTGGCGATCTTGGGCATCGTCCGCTTCAGGACGTACCTGCCCTTGAACCCGCGCTTGCCGATCTTGCGGGAGATCACGTAGGCGATGGAGCGTATCCGCCACGCGCTCAGCCGCCTCATCCGACGCCCCCTCGGCGCCCGGTCGATCTTCTTGGCCTGCATCCACGCGATGATCGACTTGACGGGTGGGTTCAGCCCTGGCTTCCGCCCGACCTCGACAAAGAGCGAGTGCTTGGCGGCGTTGCTGAGCACCGCGCCGTTGGGTAGCTTGGTGACGATGAAGCTGCGCTCGAATGTGCCGCGAGCTCGCGGGCGCGGCACCGTCTTGGCGGACACCGCCACCGCCTGCGTCGCCCCGTACCGCGCCGCGTTGCGCAGCGCTCGGACAGCGGCTCGGTCCATCGACTTGCCCAGCCGGCGGATGGCCGGGCCGAGCTGCTTGGGTGACGACAGCTTGATCGTGGTGGTCACGGGATCAACCTCGCGGGCGTGCGGACATAGCCGCCGGGCACGGTCTGATCCTGGCCGGCGGCCGAGCGCGAGCCGAACTGATCGACCAGGCGGACGCGCCACTCGAACGAGGTCGCGACCAGCTCGGGCGCACCGGCTGGGATCATGCGTCGGCGCTTGGGGGCCGGATCTCCACTGCATCCAGTTCCACGTGAAACTTGCTGCACCTCGTAGAAGAACTCGCGCCTGGGGTTGCCCGCGAGCCAGTCCGATCCATCGCGCCAGCCGAGCAGGGTCTGCTCGTCGACCTGCGCCGGGCTGATCTCGGAAAGCGACAGGATGCCCTGGTCGGTGCGGCCCGCCTGCTCGACCACCATGTCGAGCCCGCCGATCCCCTTGACCAGCACGGGCAGCAGCTCGAGTTCGAGCCCGCCGTCGGCTTCGGCGGACCCCCACTCCCCGGTGACCGGACTCTGCACCTGCCACACGAGCCGGACCCGGTACGGCCGCAGGCCGAGCTCGTGCACCCGCAAGCGCGCCTGATCGATCGCCCGCTGCTGCTGCTCGGCGAACGTGCATCCTGGGGTTTGGCTGCATCGATCCACAGCCGGAAGCTACCACGCGCGCTACACTCGACCCATGGCCCGAGGTCTGATCGAGAGACTCGTCTACGGGATGTTGCTGTTGCTCGGTGTCGATGCGACCGCACACTGGGAAGTCGCCGTCCTGGTCGTGCTCGTCGTGGCCACTCTGGTCGAGTACGCCCTGACGCGTCGGACCGGCAGCGCAAAGCTCGGGGCCATCCTTCGCGCGCTCGAGCTCCCGTCGCACACGCGGCCGCTCGACGACGCCAAGCTTCTCGAGCAGCTGCGCAAGGCCGGCATCTCGCCAAAGGCGGTTGCCGAAGCGTGGCACCGCGAGCGCAAGCCCGCAACTAGCAGGGCTCGACCACGCCGCGCGGCGGGTCCTTCTGCGACAGGGGGCTGATCGTCGCGCCAATCATGTCCGCGAGCTGCAACTGATAGCGGTTGTAGACGCGCTCGATGTTCTCGATCGATTCGGACGGACGAAAGCGCACGCCGCCCGCCGAGTCCACGTCGCTTCCGAGCGCGACCTGGTCGAGCTTGCGCTGCAAGCAGTCGAGCCGCTCGAGCTGCTCGCGCACCAGCTTCTCGCCCGCCGCGGTCAGGTTGAGCAAGTTCTGCTCGGCGACGAAGTTGGCCTGGGTGATGCCCGGAAAGCCGAGCGACAGCGACGTGGGGGTCGACAGCACGGTGTAGCCCAGGTGCCGCATCGCGCTGATCCGCTCGGCCTCCGTCAACGGCATCGGCTTACGCTGCCTCCACGATCCGCAGACCGCTCGCAATGTGGCTGGCAAGCAGATGTTCGCCGGCCAGGCGGTGGCGCGGCTCGAAGGTCTCGCCACTGCGCAGGCCGAGCGCCGCGTAGTCGCTGAGCGCCGTGAAGCGCACGGCGCTGTTCGCCTTGATCGCACGGATCGCCTCGGTGGCGTTGAGCGGTACCGGGGCCGACGCAGTGATTCCCTTGGGGTTGTCGCGCTCAAGAGCTTCGACCACGCGGGTCAGTGTGTCGACGCGCGCGGTCAGGCTGGCGATGTCGGCCGCTTGCTGCTCGATGCGTTGCTCGA
Source organism: Enhygromyxa sp. (assembly GCA_035538075.1). Taxonomy (GTDB): domain Bacteria; phylum Myxococcota_A; class Polyangia; order Nannocystales; family Nannocystaceae; genus Plesiocystis. The sequence goes on along the minus strand of DATLLB010000011.1, from coordinate 4,623 downwards.
GCGACGGCTGGCGATCGGTGGTCTCGATGCTCGGCACGTCGCTCTCGTTGGTGGTCTTCGGCTTGGCCATGATCGGAGTGTACCGGGCGGAACCCCGCCCGGCGTAGGTCACTTCATCTGGAACTGCGACGCCGCTTTGCCGTCGGCGGTCGCAGGCGTGCTCGCGCCTTGGAGACCCTGCACGCTGGTCGCCCCCTTCGGGACCTTGTTGAAGCCGGCGGGCGTGTGCTCGCCGAGCGGCTTGTCGAGTTTGGGCAGCGCCGACTCGTCGATACCCGACCCGACGGCGCTGCGATTTCCTGGTTTCACGTAGGACGGCTGCATGCCCGCGAGCATAGCAAATAGAAGGGGCGGTGGTCTTCGTGCTGTTCGACGACCACCGCCCCGGGCTCCCCCGCCCATTGTCCTGACGGTTGGGGTTGTGCCTGACGCTAGCACGAGCTCGCCGCCGACGGCTAGCCGTCGTGACAGGTCGCAGCGCCGGAGGCAGGGTCGACGGTGTAGTTCTCGCAGTACCCGAAGTCGTGGCTGGCCGGGCATGAGCCACCCGCCACGACGCACACACCGGAGACGGGCGAGCAGCACAGCCAGCCCGAGTCGCCCTGCGGGCACGGGCCCGTGACCCCGCACGGTTCGCAATACTGCGGGCGCTCGATCTCGCAGATGTTGTCGGTCCCGGAGGTCATCGAGGATGAAGTGGCGTATCCGCCACCGAAGCCGATGGCGATGGCGGCCGTGATGGCGGCGATGATTTTGTTCCTGGTCATTACTTGCTCCTCAGCTCGGCTTCGGCTGCCGAGATCCGAAGGATCGGCGGCACGAACGGCTCTGGAATACCACGATCCTTGAGGAGTAGTCCGGTGCTCTCGAGCAGGTACACAACGAGCGCTTCTTGACGCTCCTCGATGAGCTTCACGCGGCGTTCGTGGTCGACCAGCTTGGTGTCGGCGGACGCGACCTTACCCTCGGCGTCGCTGAGCTTGGCCTTGATCTCGAGCTGGCGGTTCTCGGCTTCGATGACGCGCGCCTCGACCTTGGCGATCTTCTCGCGCTGCGTCGCGTCGAGCGTCGTCAGTCGATCGGCGAAGCGAAACGAGAGCAGCGCGCCGGCCAAGATCGCGAAGACGAGAAGCACCGCGGTGCTGACTGCGAGGGTCAGCATTGCCGCGGAGCTTCGGCCCGGCGCCTTGCCGTCGCCGCTGGCCGTCTCGATTCTGTCCGTTTGCTCACCTCGATCCTCCCGCAGCGTGACGATCAGCCGATCAAACTGCCGGTCCAGTTCGTCGGCGATCACCGCTTGCACACCAGCATCCAGCCCGACGCCCAGCCGCTCGCGCATTGCCGCGTCGGCGCGGGCGACCGCGGCCAGGCTCATGGACCGGGAGTCCTCGCGGGGCCGCTTGCGCGGCCGACTGTGGCGACGGCGCTCCGCCTGTCGATCGTCGGAGTCACCGTCGTCGGAGTCGTCAGGGTTGGGTGTTTCAGAATCAGGCGGCTCGACCGACCGAATCATCTTCGCGGTCTTCGACTCCCCAACGGGCCGAGGGGCATGACGATCATTCGGCGTCACCACCCACCCAGGGTAGCCGACCTGTGGGCGGGCGGTCGACCCGCCGGAATGTGCCAGGGCGTCACACTGTATCCCCGGCACATGAGCACGATCGGATCGGGAATCGACGACCCAGGGTCAGGCTTGACCAAGCGCGCGGAAGTGAGCCACCTGCGTCGCCGGTGCGCGCGGCTCGAGGCCGCGATGTGCATGATCAGCGGCTGTGCGGACCTCGACGAGCTGCTCGACAGCTTGCTGGGCCCCGACCACGAGCACGAGGGCGAGGCAAACGGGTGAAGGCCAGGCCCTATCAGCTCGAGGCGATCGAGAACGCCCGAGCCGAGTTTTCTGCTGGTGCTCGCTCGGTCCTGATCTGCAAGCCGACCGGGACCGGGAAGGGCTTTGTGATCGGCGAGGTCATGCACCATGCCCTCGCCGCGGGCTCGCGCGTGCTCGCGTTCTGCCACCGGGAAGAGATCATCGAGCAGCTTGTCGAGCATGCCGAGCGGTCAACTGGGATTCGACCGGCGATCGAGCGCGCGCATCTTCGCCAAGCTGGCGACATGGACCAGCTCGTGGTTGGGTCGGTGCCCAGCCTGATCAACCGCCTCGATCGGCTCGGTCCCAACCGCTTCGATCTGCTGATCGCTGACGAAGCACACCACGCTTTGGCGGCCAGCTGGATGCGGCTGTTCGAGCACTTCTCCAGCGCCAAGATCCTCGGCTTCACCGCCACCCCGAACCGCGGAGACGAACTCGCGCTGGGCCAGGTGTTCGAGCGAGTGGCCTTCGACATGTCGCTTCCCGATGCGATCCGCGAGGGCTGGCTCGTGCCGATCCGGCAAGAGTCGATCGACGTCGGCGTCGACTTCCGGTCGGTGCGGAAGCAGAGCGGCGAGCTCCGGGCCGACGACCTCGAGCGTCTGCTGCTGCCGGTGCTGCGAGACGTGGTCGAGCCCGCCGTCACCCTCGCGGCCAACCGGCAAGCGCTGGTTTTCACCGTCACGCGCAAGGTGATGCACGCGACCGCTTCGATCATCCAGCAGATCGTCGACGAGCGTGCGCTCGATCTCACCGTCGCCACCGTCGACGGCACCACGCCGAAGGACGAGCGCCGCGAGATCATGCGTCGCTTCCGGGCCGGCGAGATCAACTGGCTGGTCAACGTCGAGGTCGCTACCGAGGGATTCGATGCGCCCAACTGCGACACGATCGTAATGCTGCGCCCGACGCTGTCGCGAGCGCTCTACATGCAGATGATCGGCCGAAGCACGCGCCCGCTACCCGGCATCGTCGACGGCCCCGAAACCCCATCGGGGCGCCGCGCAGCAATCCGAGCGAGCGCCAAACCCTACGCGCTGGTGATCGACTTCACCAGCAACTCGGGCAAGCACGAGCTCGTCTCGATTATGGACCTGCTCGGCGGCGACTACTCGCTGCCGGAGCAGAAGGAAGCGGCAGCGATGGTCGAGCGTGGGGAGGCCGACGACCTGCTCGACGCGCTCGACAAGATTCGCGCGCGCAACGAGGGGAAGATCGCCGAGGCTCGAGCGCCCGCTGGCGATCCGTTCGCGCTGTTCGGGCTGCCGACCACCAAGGATCGATGGCAGCGCAAGCCGACTGCGAAGCAGCGAGCCGTGCTCGACCCGCTTCGACTGCCGCGCGTGCTCGACCTGCGCGAAGCCAACACGGTGCTGGCCGAGCTCCAGCGCCGCGACGATCTCGATCTTTCGCTGTACGTGCAGGCGAGGCTGCTCGCGCAGCTTGGTCACCCGATCGATGGGCTACGCGAGATGTCGCGCGCGCGTGCGAGCGCACTCGTCCGCGAGCTTGCGTGCACGCGCTGGAAGCTCACCGCGAGCTGGGAACAGCTCGGCACCGACTTTGTTTGAGTCCGCCGAATCGTTCGCGATACCGTGAGCGAAGCAAAGGTGAAGCCGGCCGCGGCGGTCCACTACCAACGGCCGGCTTCGATGGGGCACTGTGGAACACGATACCCGAGACCATGTAGCGTCGCCATCGATCCGGGTGATGGTCGACGAGATCCAACTGTGGCCGCACGCGCGTGGCGTGTTCCGAAACGGAAGCTGTCACCTGACCGTCAACGGCGACTCGCGCGAGCACCTCGATGCTTTGCATGATCTCGCACAATCGATCGGGTTGAAGCGGGCCTGGTTTCAGCCGCACAAGCGACACCCGCACTACGCCTTGACGCCGGGCAAGCGCGCGCAGGCGATCTCGGCTGGCGCAGTCGAGGTCGATGCGAGGACGCAGGCGCAAGAACGACTTGCACGACGGAGGGAGAATGGCTGAGCGCGACGAGTGGGCATCGCAGTGGTCTTCACCGGTACCACCGTGGGTTCATCGGGCGTCGGACCGGCGAGGTGACGTGCTGAGTCCGACGACCAGGCTGTTGCTGATTCACGTGTGGGCGAAGGCAGACTCGCCGCGCAAGCGCAGGACGAAGGGATTGCGACCCACCGATCCCGTCTTCGTGTACGGCGGCTGGGTCACCAACGAGGCGCTCGCGAACAACCTGGGGATCGGCCTTCGCACGGCCGAGACCCACATGGGTCGTCTTCGTGAGGAAGGTCTAGTTCGTCGTGGTGACTGTGTGATCGAGGGCGCGCGCGAGCCCGGATTGTGGCTATGTGCAGACCCCGCAAATGGGCGATTCGAGGACGGGCAAAACACGATCGAACGTTCGCATATTACCCGCCGAAACCAGCGGGTCGGTGACGAGTCGTCACCCGCCGAAACCAGCGGGTGCCCAGAAGACCACCCGCCGAAACCAGCGGGCTCAGCCCGCCGAAACCAGCGGGTCTCTTAAAGATAAGGAAGACCCGATCTTAACCGTATCTTACCCAGTGGTTAACACCACCACTCAGTCAAACACGCGGATGGCGCAGCAGATCCTGATCCCGGTGGAGGTGGAGCCGCCCAATCCCGTCGATGAGCTGCTCGATTTGCACGAGCGCCTGAGCATCGAGGCCTATGCCGCGCACGGTCGCCGGGGCAAGGGCGGTCGGGTCGTCGGCAAGCTGCCGCGTCGCAGCTCGAGCATCGGCAAGCGG
>DATLLB010000010.1:0-3738 GCA_035538075.1 Enhygromyxa sp. | reverse complement strand
GGTGATCGCCGACGCGGTCCGCGTTCACTCGCCGTGAGCCGCTGCGCTGCTGGTTTGTTGGCAGTGCTCGGGGCGTTCGGCTGCCGGCGAGCGCCAGAGCCGGCGGCGGCAACCGCCGAGCCTGCGGTGTGTGGGCGCCTGGTGTTCGTCGAATCCGACGAGCACGGGCGCGCGCGCGTGCGCATGATCGCCGCTGGCGGTGGTCCGAGCACTTCGCTGGCGGCTCCGGTCGACCCGCAGGCGTCGATCTACCCGGCTGCGACCAGCCCCGACGATCGCCGCATGTTGCTGTTGAGCTCGCGCGAGCGCGACGACGGCTCGACGCATGATCGCCTGTGGCTGCTGAATCTCGATGACTCGGCCGGCGACGCTCGGCAGCTGGAGATCGAGCTCGATCGTCAGCTGCGTTCACCCAGCTGGAGCCCCGACGGTCGCTGGTTGGTGCTCGAGAGCGCCCAGCACAGCTTCCGCGACATCTACCGGGTCGATGTCGAGTCCGGCTCGGTGCTGCGCCTGACCGACGATCCCGAGGGCAACTTCGAGCCGAGCATCTCGCCCGACGGCCAGACGATCGCGTTCGTCTCGAGTCGCGACGGCAACGCCGAGATCTACGCGATGAGCTCGGACGGCGGTGATCCGCGCCGACTGACCATCAGCCCCCGCGACGACAGCAGCCCTCGTTGGTCACCCGACGGCCGGACCCTCGCGTTTTGCAGCGCACGCGAGCGCGAGCGGGGCGTCGACGTCTTCTTGATGGACGCCGACGGGGCCCATCAACGGCCGCTGCTCGACGACGACCAACGCCGCGATCCGATCCTCGCCAGTCAGATCGAGTTCTCGCCCGACGGCTCGCTGCTCGCCTTCAGCGAGCTGAGTTCGAGGCAAGGACGCGCGGCGATCGTGATCGTCGCGCTCGATTCCAACGAGGTCGTGCAGCGGCTCGCGGGCGACGGTGTGTACGAGCAGCCGAGCTGGTCGCCGGACGGAGCGCTCGTGGCCTTCACTCGCAGCCACGCCGGGCGCGTGAGCATTGCTCGCGCGCGCGTCGACACCGGCGAGGTCGTGGATGTGACCGACGGCGCCAGCGAGCAATGGTTGCCCCGCTGGATCGCCGACGCCGAGTGCCCTCGCGTGGGGGTTCCAGTCGAGCTACCCGCGGTCCGCTGACGGCATTGAAGCAAAAAAACCGGGGCCCGGAGGTTCATTCCTCCGAGCCCCGGTCACGAAGACTGATTAGTCAGCCTCCGCAGCGTCGGCCGAAGCCGACGCACCCCGACCCTGGGTGTCGTCGCCAGTCTCGTGCTTGTCGCGGCGCCGCATCGAGCGGACGGTGCGAGCGAGCGGGGTGCCCTCGAGCAGTCGGGTGAACAGCTCGATGGGGCTCTTGCCCCCGATCAACGAGACCAGGTTCATGTTCTCGGCCGCCGCCTTCATGACCTCGGCGTCTGCGGCCGCGTGGAGGGCCCCGACCAGCTCGGGCTGGATCGCGGCGAGCCGGCGGCTGTCGGCCTCGGCCAAGGCGGCCGCGGTCGCCCGATCGATCTCGGCCTGGGCCCGGGCGCCGTCGAGCATCACTGCATCGACGAGCTTGCGAGCCTGCGCCTCGATCTCGGCGTCGTGCAGCTTGCGGGCCGCACGAGCCTCGGTCTCGGCCTTGGCCAGCTCGAGCCGGGCCGTGACGGCCAGCTGCTCGCGGTGGTTGCGAAGCTCGAGATCGTTGCGGTCGCGTGCGGCCGCGAGCTCGAGCTTGCGCTGCTCGATCAGGTGCTGATCCTCGAGCTCGGCCCGGCCGGTCTCGGCCATGCGCCGGTTGGCCTCGCGCTGGACCGCGTGCTCCTCGGCATCGACGGCGTCACGGAGCTTGACGGAGATCAAGCGCCGCTCGGCCTGGCGATCCTCGAGCACCCGAGCGACCTCGTTCTTGTGCGCCTCGGTGAACGCCGCCGCCAACTTGCCGTCGGCCAGCGAGACGTTCTGGACCTCGATGCTGTCGATTACGACACCGCAGTCCGCGAAGCTCGGCGAGGTCTGCTCGTGCGTGACCACCTCGTGGACCAGCTCCGGGATCTTGCTGAACAGCTCGATCGCCGGGATCTTGCGCGCCGCCTCGCGGACCCGCGTACGGATCTGTGCGGTGACGTGCTTGACCGGGTCCTCGACCGCGAACCACCGCTCGGGCTCGCCGGCGAAGTGGCCGGCGATGCCGAGCTCGATCACGAAGCGAGTCAGGTCCGAAGACTCGAGCTCGAAGCGATCGCGCACGCGGCTGTCACGGATCCGCAGGAAGCAGGTCGCGACGGTCTCGCGGCCGGTCTTGTGCGGGCCCTTGCTCAGGTTGAGCGCGGTCAGCTGCTCGTCGTAGCCGAGCAGCTCGGTCGCGGGACCGACGATCACTCGCCGGCCGTGCCGCGACGCGACCATCGCCGCGTGGTTGGTGGGCACCGAGATCGACAGCGCCCACGGCGTCTCGATCTCGCTGGTGGTCTTGCGATGCGCCTGGGTGGCGCCGATCCACAGGTTCCAGTCCTTGGCCGGAACCCGACGGAAGATGTTCTGCTCCTTGCGCGGGTCGACGAGGTAGCTGACCTCACCGCGGACCAGGCGAACCTTGCCCGTGGCCTTGTCGCGCACGTAGATGCCCGACTCGGGGTCGACACCGATCGCGTCGTTGATCACCAGATCGTGGTCGTTGCCGACATGCGGCTCGCCGGTCTCGGGGTTGAGCACCTCCGCCTCGATGAACGGGAAGAACACGCTCGGGAGCCCGCGGACGAGCAGCTCGTGACCTGCCTCGTAGTGCTCCTGCGTGAGCGGGTAGCCGGGCGGGAGCCGCTCGGCCAACGCTGCACGCGAGATCGGCGAGATGATCCGCAGCCACAGGGCCTGGTTCTCACCCAGCTCGTAGGCGTCGTAGACCCGACGCCGAGAGCCGCGCTGCAAGAAGGTGTCGTGGGGGCCCGGGAACACCCGAGCGGGACCCTTGACGATCCGCGGGTTGCCGTCCGCGTCGAACAGGATGCAGAAGTTCTTGGGCCCGAGCACGACGGCCTTGCGCGCGTACGGGTCGATGGGCGGCTGATGAGGGTGCCGACCACGATCCGAACGACGGCCGGGCTTGTTCTGCCCGCGGGCGCTCCAAGCCTCGTCGAGGGCGGTCAACATGATCGCCCGCTCACCGAGGGTCAGCGCGGTCCGGTGCCGCAGCTCGTTCTTGAGCACGCTGAACTGCTTGCTGGTCATGCCAGCGTCGAGCTCGGCGAGCATGCGCGCGAGCTCCTCGCGGAGCGGCGCGGCCAGGCTCGCGACTGCCTCGGGGTCGTTGCCGACCGGCTCGGAGTCGGAGAGCCCCTCCTCCTGCGCAGGCACGACCTCGATCCCGGTGGGCGGGATGAACAGCGAGGTGTGCCGGCCCTGAATGACGATGCGCTGACCAATCCGCAGCTTGTGCGGAGCCGGGCCACCGTCGGCCTCGGGCGAGCGCTCCTCGTCGGCGCGCTCGCTGTGGCCACCCTCGGGCGCGTCGATGACGACCGAGGAGAGACCCGCCGACTTCATGACCAGATCGTAGTAGGGCGCGCTCTCATCGAGCGGACCGACGACCTCGACCAGCAAGTAATGGTTGGCGCCGAGCTTGTGCGCAGGCCGGACCTCGGTGGACTGACCGGGCCACAGCGGGAAGGCGCACGGACCCGGGATGATCTTCGTGGTCCCGAGCCGGAGGTCACGCTCCTTGTTGCC
>DATLLB010000009.1:0-2287 GCA_035538075.1 Enhygromyxa sp. | reverse complement strand
GTTCTCGAAGTCGACCTTCTCGGCCCAGCCACGCAGCGAGAGCACCTTGGTGATCGCCGCCGTCAGCGTCGTCTTTCCGTGGTCAACGTGACCGATCGTCCCGATGTTCACGTGGGGCTTGTCGCGAACGAACTTTTCCTTGGACATCGCCTGGATTCTCCGATGTGTCTCTCGAGCTTGTGGGTTTGGTGGTCAGCCGCGAGGCGGCGTGACGATGATGGAGCCCTCGAGCGGACTTGAACCGCTGACCTCATCCTTACCAAGGATGCGCTCTACCGACTGAGCTACGAGGGCGTTGTGGTGCGGGGTGTTGCAGGAACGAGGTAGCGGGAGACGAGGGTCGAACTCGCGACTTTCAGCTTGGAAGGCTGACGCTCTGCCAACTGAGCTACTCCCGCGAACTTGGTGGATGGGGAAGGATTCGAACCTTCGAAGCGATAACGCGGCGGATTTACAGTCCGCTCCCTTTGGCCGACTCGGGCACCCATCCGTATGTGGTCGAGATCTCGTGCTGCGACGCTGGTTTGAAGAGCTGACGGTGGGAGTCGAACCCGCAACCGCCTGATTACAAATCAGGTGCTCTGCCAGTTGAGCTACGCCAGCGCGAGTTGGTGGTGTGGTGAGTTGCTCCCTCGAGAGAAGGAAGGAGGTGAAGTGCCGGCTAGCGTGCACGGCAACTGCGCCATGCCCCCGGCAAAGTGGGGCGCTGTATAGCGTCCGTTTCCGCGGGGGTCAAGCGCGTACCAGAGCGTGGTCAGAGCGTGGTCGGCATGGGCACGAACAGCTTGCGTTCGGCGGCTGGGAGCTCTTCGAACGCGATCGCGGAGTCGGGGTCGAGCTCCTCGCGGGCTTCGAGGGGCGCGAGCCGCGGAACGGGATCGCCTGGCTCGCCGCGCCCGAGCATGATCGCCTGCAGCTGCGCGAGCTGAGCCTCGGTGCGCTCGATGAACTCGCCTTCGTAGCCGAACTTGCGGGCGGTCTCGAGGTTCTTCTCGAACACCCACACGGCCTTGTCCAAGACCGGACGCAGCTGCTCTTCCAGCTCTTCGTAGTAGGTGCGGCGCTGCTGCTCGTCGAGCCAGTCGGGCACCGGCGCGTGCATGACCGCGTCGTAGAACTCCTCGCAGATCGAGCCGAGCTGAAACCCCGCGGCCGAGACCCAGTAGATGTGGCGCGCTCGGATCACCTGGTTGTACGCGTCCTGGGCCTGCTCGAGCAGCGCGAGCTTGTGCTCGAAGTCCTTGCTCATCTGCGCCTCGGGCAGGCGGATCGGCGCCGCTCGAAACTCGAGGTGGATGATCGCGGCGCGATAGAAGCGGGCGAGGCCGACGAAGTAAGTGTCGGAGAAGCGCTCCTGACCCTCGCTCGTGGCCTTCTCGAAGATCGCGTCGGCCTCGGCGAGCGCGGCGTCGGCCTCCTTGAATTGGCCGAGCTGAAACAGCGCGAAGCCGCGGCGCGCGAGCGCCTCGACGCGCTCGCTGGGGATCATCGCGTCGCCGCCGAGCTCGAGCACCCGCGCGTAGGAGTCGGCCGAGCGCTCCCACTGGTTGATCTCGGCTTCACAGGCGCCGCGCCGCGCGACGATCTGGGCGGCGTCCGGACCGTCGGGCATGTGCGCGAGCAGGCCGTCGTAGGCACGGATCGCGGCCTCGAAGTCGCCGAGTTGCTCATGCGCGCGAGCGAGGCCGCGATAGGTTCGATCGAGCTCGGGCGAGTAGTCGGGCGAGCCACGGTGCGCGAGGTAGCGCGCGAACAAGGTCGCAGCCTTGGCCGGCTGCTCGCGCTCCAACGCAGCTTCACCCTCGGCGATCCACCGGCTCGGATCGCCCTCGGGCTCGCTCTCGACCTCGGGCGCTTCGCTGGTTCGATCGCGCGGCTCGGGGGCGGCGGTGGTGGTCGCATTCGGCGGCCTCGTCGTCGCACACCCACCGGTCAACAGGGCCATCAACACGAGCGAGAGGACCGACGCGCGCTGCACCACGAGGGAGCATGACATGGACTTGCCGGTCGTGTTCCGAGCCTGCGAGTTCGGATATCGTTTGCCCGTGGCGACCGCCCTCCCCCGCTTCACTGGCCCTGCCCAGGCCCGCCAGCGGATGCGGTTGATCGCCGCGCTCGGGATGCTGGCGATCGCGGCGATCACCACGGGCGGCTTGGCGAGCTTGGCGAGCAGTCGACCGAAGCCGGCCGATGAAGAACCCCCGCCTCGAGCTTCGCCGAAGGCCGTCACGCCTGAGCTGCCGCCGCTCTTCGATCCGGCCCGCCGTGTCGAGATACAGGTGGAGGA
>DATLLB010000008.1:0-11914 GCA_035538075.1 Enhygromyxa sp. | reverse complement strand
CCGGCCGACGTCGGCGCGCTGAACATGAACCAGCGGCTGGCGACCTACCAGGCCGCCGTTCGCATCGCGCTGAGCGACGAGGAGCTGGCCGACGAGGAGCGGGTGCTGCTCGATCGCATCCGCGACGCGCTAGGCATCTCGGCCGAGCAGGCGCTCGAGATCGAAGCCGAGATGCCGCAGCACGACTAGCGGTGCTTCTTGCCGGGTTTGTCGGCGCACACGTCCCGAACACAACCTCGCAGCCAGCGATGCGCCGGATCGGCATCGAGCCGCGGATGCCACATTAGCGAGATCGTGATCTCGGGTGTGGCGAACGGCAGCGTGAAGCTGTGCATCCCGGCCCGGAGGCTGTCGGTGTGCCGCTCGGGGACACTGGCGATCAAGTCGGACGCGCGTGCGAGCGCGAGCGCGGTCGAGAAACCACCGACGATTGCGACGACCACCCGCTCGAGGCCGAGTGACTGCAAGGCCCCGTCGATCGGCCGCGGCTCGAGCCTGCGCTGGGCGACGTGCTGCGCGACCTCGACGTGCTGAGCGCTGCCGTAGCGCGACGCGGTGATCCGTCCCTGACTCAGTGGATGGCCCGCACGCACCACGCCGATGAAGCGGTCGCGGAATAGCGATTGGGCGCGCACCTCCGGTCCGGTGGTCTTCCCGAGCACGCCGGTCTCGAGATCGACGGCGCCCTCGCGCAGCGGTGCGCTGTCCCGGTCGAGCCGCTGCACGAAGCGCAGCCGCACGCGCGGAGCCTCCACGCGCACGCGCTCGAGCAGGCGCGGGCCGAAGGTCTCGACGAATCCTTCGCTGGTGCGGATCGTGAACGTGCGGGCGAGCTCGGCGAGATTGATCGCCGCGACCGGTCGCAGGACGGCCTCGGCATCCTGCACGAGCTGACCCACACGCTCGCGCAGCTCGAGCGCGCGAGGGGTTGGAACGAGACTTCGCCCGGCGCGGACCAACAGCGGATCGCCGGTGGTCTCACGCAGCCGCGCCAGCGTCCTGCTCATCGCCGACGGGCTCAGCTCCATCCGACGCGCAGCCGCGGCGACGCAGCCTTCCTCGAGCAGCACGTCCAGCGCGGCCAACAAGTTGAGATCGGGGCTCGCCACGGTCGCGACCGTAGCGGCGCGGTGACATGGCGTCAAACGCATCAATGAAGTGCATTGCGTGCGTCTACCGCCATCCCACGACCACGCCTACGTTGCGCGCATCGGAGTCGCCTTTGAATCGCGCAATCCAACCGCATGAATCCTCCCCTTCGACGTATCGGGCGCTCGCCGGCCTCTCGCTGTCGATGCTGCTGGCCTCGCTCGGCACCAGCATCGCCAACGTCGCGCTCCCGAGCCTGGCGGAGGCTTTTGACGCGCCGTTTCAGGCGGTGCAGTGGGTCGTCGTCGCCTATCTCATCGCGATCACGGCCTCGATCGTCAGCGTCGGGCGGCTCGGCGATCTCGTCGGTCGACGCCGGCTGCTGATCGTCGGGCTCGCCGTGTTCACGGCGGCCTCGATCCTGAGCGGCCTCGCGCCAGCGCTGTGGCTGCTGATCGTCGCCCGCACGGCGCAGGGGCTCGGCGCCGCGGTCTTGATGGCGCTCGCGATCGCGTTCGTCAGCGAGGTCGTGCCCAAGTCGAAGCTCGGCGGCGCGATGGGGCTGCTCGGGACCACCTCTGCGATCGGCACCGCGCTGGGGCCCTCGCTGGGTGGCGTCCTGATCGAGTGGCTCGGTTGGCCGGCCATCTTCCTGGTCAACGTCCCGCTCGGTCTGGTCGCCGTCACGCTCGCGCGCTCGCTGCCCGCCGACGCTCCAAAATCGACCGCGACGCGCGTCGAGTTCGACCACGTCGGCACGCTGCTGCTCGCGCTGACGCTGGCAACGTACGCGCTCGCGATGACGCCCGGGCGCGGACGCTTCGGCGCGCACAACCTCGCGCTGCTGCTCGCCGCCGGCATCGGCTTGGTCTTGTTCCTCGCAGTCGAACGCAGGACGCCCTCGCCTCTGTTGCGCCTGACGATGCTGCGCGAGCCGGCCCTGCGCGCGAGCCTGGCCGCGAACGCGCTGGTCTCCACCGTATTGATGGCGACGCTGGTGGTCGGCCCCTTCTACCTGACCCTCGCGCTGGGACTCGACGCTGGCGGCGTCGGGCTGGTCATGTCGATGGGCCCGCTCGTGGCTGCGCTGACCGGAGTGCCGGCGGGTGGCATCGTCGATCGCTTCGGCACCCGGCGCATGACGATGGTCGGGCTCATCGGCATCGCGGCGGGCTCGCTGATCTTGTCCGCCACACCCGAGGCCCACGGGATCCCTGGCTACGTCATCCCGATCGTCATCATCACCGCGAGCTACGCCCTGTTCCAGGCGGCCAACAACACCGCGGTCATGCGCGATGTCGACGCGAGCCATCGCGGTGTCGTGTCCGGGACCCTCAACCTGTCGCGCAACCTCGGGCTCGTGACCGGTGCCTCGGTGATGGGCACCGTGTTCGCGCTCGGCTCGGGCACCGACGACGTCACGTCAGCGTCGCCCGAGGCCGTCGCTGCGGGCATGCGCATCACGATCGCGTTCGGGGCGGCGTTGATCCTGATCGCGCTCGCCCTGATCGCGGGGGCTCGTGCACGGATGGCGCTCGCGCTGGCGCTCGTGCTGTGGCCGGGCGTCGCGACAGCACAGCCGCCGACCGAGCCCGAGCGTGGCTTCGTCCTGCGCAGCGCCGACAAGGTCAACAGCCTGCGGGTGCTCGGGCTGTTTCAACCACAGCTCGCGCACGGCTGGGCCGACGGGGCTCCCCGCGATCCTGCGTTCTTCATCCACCGAGCTCGCGTCGGCCTGCTCGGGACCGTGCTCAGCGAGGATCTGCGCTACACGTTGGTGGCCGAGCTCGGCGGCGGCGAGCCCCGGCTGCTGTTCGCCAACCTCGACGTTGCGCTCGTGAATGACTGGCTCACGATTCGCGTGGGCCAGTTCAAGCGCCCGTTCTCGCGGCCGTTCATCGCGTTGGCCAGCCAGCTGTCGATGGTCGATCGTCCGATGACGGTCGGTCCGCGCGTGTTTGGCGACGACGCGGACATCGGCGTGATGCTGCACAACGAAGGCGCTGGACCGTTCGAGTACGCGGTGGGTGTGTTCAACGGCACCGGCCCGAACGTGGTGCCGAACCGAGCTCACCCGTTGCTCGCGCTGCGGGTCGGGTACAACAGCGGCGGCTTGGAGCCGTACCGCGAGAGCGACCTCGAAGGCGGAGCGCCGCGTGTCGGCGTCGCGGCGGCGGGGTTGGTCGATCTCGACGCGGACGGAGACGGCGAGTCATTCACGAGCGCGCTCGTCGACGTGGTGTTCAAGGCCCACGGCTTCTCGCTCTCGTCGGCCGTCTACGCCGGCACCCGGCAAGTCGGCCCGCGCTGGTCCAGCCAACACGTCAGCGCGCTCGGGCACTACACGCAGCTGGGCTACGTCATCGCCAAGCGATTCGAACCCGTCGCTCGCTACTCGTTGTTGCTGTCCGAAGGTCGCAACGACCAGCACGACCTCGCGGCCGGGCTGAACGTGTTCGTCCGCGGTCACGCGCTCAAGTGGCAGAACTTCGTGAGCGTCCGCGTCCAACCGGGCGACGGCAGGTACACACAAGACGTGCTCCTGCAGTCGCAGCTCAGCCTGAGTTTCTAGCTCATGAAGTGCGAGGCACCGGCGCGCGGGGTAGGGCAGCGCCGGTGCTTCGCGAATGCGCTCAGCCCGGCTTGCGGAACTTGAGCGTCATGCGATCGCTCTCGCCGATCGCCGTGTACTTGGCCTTCTCTTCCTCGGTCAGATCCTTGCCCTCCGGCCCACGCAGGTTCGGCGGCAGCGACCAGACGCCGGCCGGGTGATCCTTGGTGTCCTTCGGGTTGGCGTTGATCTCCGACTTCTCGACCAGCTCGAAGCCGGCCGCCTCCGCGTCGGCGATCACCTGCGACTCCGGCAGGTAGCCCGCCTTCGCGCTCTCTTCCGGCTTGGCCCCTTCGTTGGCGCGGTGCTGGACCACGCCGAAGATGCCGCCCGGCTTCAGGGCCCTGAACGCGGCGCCGTAGATCTGCTGGGTCTGACCGCCATTGAACCAGCCGTGGCTGTTGCGGAAGGTCAGGACCACGTCGACCGTGCCCTCCGGCGCGAGCTCGAACGGCTCGTCGGCGGTGACTGGAGCGCGGACGATCTCGACCTTGTCGTACAGCTCGGGGTTGGCCTTCAGCTTGTCCTCGAACTTCTGCGCCGACTTGCCGTAGCGCTCGTGATCAGCCGGCCAGTTGGTGACGATCAGCTTGCCTTCGTCGCGCAGGTAAGGCGCGAGGATCTCCGTGTACCAGCCGCCGCCGGGCCACAGCTCGACGACCGTCGACGTGCGCTCGACACCGAAGAACTCGAGCGTCTCTTTCGGGTGGCGCTGGCTGTCGCGCGCCGCGTTCTCACCTCGGTGCGGAGCCGCGAGCACGGTGGCCAGATCGGGGCCCTGAGCGTCGGTCGCAGTCGGCTCCTTCTCGGCGGGCTGCACGTCGTCCGAGCTGACCGGCTCGGGTTGGTTTTTGTCGCAAGCGAACAGCGAGAGGCCGAGCACGAGGCTCAGCGTCATGTGACGTTGGAGGCGGGACATCGACATGGCGCGCATCGTACTCGCGACGGGCTCGCCGTCCAGCGGCCGCTTCGGTGCGGACGCCCCGCCGACTTCGGCTTTCACTCGCTCGGTACGGTACGTGCAGCCCTCGAGCGCAGCTGTCGAGCGAAAGGAAGAAGAAGTCATGCTGACATGGGCACTCATCTTTTTCATCGTCGCGATCATCGCGGCCGTGCTGGGCTTCAGCGGTCTCGCTGCCGGTGCGGCAGGTATCGCGCAGATCCTGTTCTGGGCGTTCCTCGCGATCGCCCTCGTCATCGGGATCACCCACTTGGTTCGCGGCGGCGCTGCGACCTAATCCCGCAAATCACCCGCGAGCGTTCGTGCCGAAAGTGCACGCACGCTCGCGTTTTTTCGTTTCAAGCTGGGTAAAGCGCTTCGATGTCGATCAGCCCGGCGGCGCGGCCGATCTCGACGAAGCGGGCGCGCGCCTGCTCGAACACCACGCTCGACGAGACCAGCGGCGCCACCACGGCGAAGGATTGGATCCGCCGACTGCGAGGCATGCCGGCCAGCGTGCGAGCGAGCGCGCCCGTATCGTGGGCTGGCGCGCTCGCGAAGCCGGCCAGTCGCTCGCGCTCCTCCTGGCTGGTCGGCAGGCGCTCGACCATGTCGAGGAAGGCCGAGACGTCGTCTTCGTAGAGCGCCGCGTCGCCGCCGAGCACCGCGACCGCGAGCGTGGCCACGGCGTTGGCGAACTCCTGCTCGTTGCGCGTCCAGGCCTCGCGCCAGAACTCGAGCTGCATCGGCTCGACCCCGAGCCGCTCGGCGATGCGAGTCAGCACCACCAGCTCGTCGGTGTTGCGCGAGCCATCGACCATCGCCATCGTCCACGCCTCTTCCAGGATCGCGCGGTGCTGATCGGTCGGCGGATCGGCCAGCGCCGCGTAGCGGGCCTCGAGCTCCGCCTTGCTGCCGATCGCCGAGAGCCACTCGGTGTAGTCGTCCTCGGGGATGCGGTCGTCGACCATCGCCATCAGGCGCTCGGCTTCCGCACCGTCGAGCACACCGTCGGCGTGTGCAATCAGGCCGCAGACGATCAGGACCCACTCGGTTTCGAGGGACACGGGCATGGGCGCGGAGCGTAACGCGGGCGCGCCGAGCTGCCCAGATCCGGTCTACCCTGGCGATGGGAATCGCTGCAGTCGCTCGCGCGTCGCGAAGCCACCTCACTCATGACCGAACTCGAGCCGCTCGACCTCGCCGTGCATCGGTTGAAGGTTCAGGCCCATCGGGCGCTGCGCTGGCTCGACGATCGCCGCGCGCCGATCCAGCCCGCACGAGCCAGCCGCTTGCTGATCGGGCTGCCGCGCGTGGCCGAGGATCGCAGCCCGCTTTGGAACCGCGACGTCGATCCGCGCGAGTGGCCGCTCGAGCTCGGCAAGGTCGAGAACCTGCGGGTCGCCGCGCGCTCGCTCGACGGGCTCGAACTCGAGGCCGAGCAGCTGTTCTCGTTCTGGGCGCAGGTCGGTCCGCCGCTGCGCGTGCGGGGCTTCGTGCCCGGCCGAGAGCTGCGCGAGGGCTGCGTGATGCCGGGCATCGGCGGCGGGCTGTGCCTGCTCTCCAACGCGTTGTTCGCCGCGGCCAAGCAAGCCGGGCTCACGATCGTGGAACGGCACCCGCACAGTCGCCGCCCGCCGGGCTCGCGCGCGGCGTTGGGCGAGGACGCGACCGTGGCCTGGAACTACGTCGATCTGCGCTTCGTCCACGACGCGCCGTGGCGGCTCGAGGTCGAGCTCGAGGCCGAGGCGTTGGTGGTCGGCATCCGTAGGGGTTTCGGCGATGCGCCGAAACACCCCCCCCAAAACGCTTCGCGTCTCGGGGGGCCCCCCGGACCTCCTGCGACCCTTCGGGTCGCCACTCGGTCTCCTCGGATCGGGTGGAGCGGCGACGCGGGGGCGAGCTGTCTGTCGTGCGATCAACCCTGCGACTTCGCCCGCAAGCCCGACGCTCGCGCGCGCATCGACGGTCGACGCACGTGGCTGCTCGACGGCGTGTGGCCCGAGTACGCCGACTACCTGCACACGCATGCGCGCGCCGACGATCGCTTGGCCGTGCCGATCGACGGCGAGCGTCTGCGTCTCGATCGCTACGCGTGGCCGCGCGTGGGCACGCGGGTCTCGTTCCCGATCCACACGGTCGTGCGATCGCTGCGCTCGCGCCAGCTCGCCAGCCAGGGACCCGCACGTCAGCGGGCGCTGCTCGACGACGAGCGCCGGCTCGCGCGGGCGATGGCCGACACGCTCTCGCCGAACGACACCGAGCTGGTCGTCGCCCAAAATTTGTTGCCGCACCTGCGCCGGCTCGGCGCGCTCGGTGGCCGGCGCGTGACCGTGCTGATGACGAGGCTGCCGCTGGTCGAGCTGCAGGCCCAGCTCGACCAGGCCCACCGCCGCTGGCCGCAGAGCCCCACGCTCGCCGACTTTCGTGCCGACGCGCGGCTGCTCGAGGACGAGGCGCACGCGCTCGAGCTGGCCGTCGAGATCGTGACGCCGCACGCCGGGATCGCAGGCTGCTTCGCGGACAAGGTGACGAAGCTCGACTGGTCGCTGCCGGCCGCTCGCGCTCGACCGTCGCGGCCACGCGCGCCGGGTCCGTTGCGGCTGTGGCTGCCGGCCAGCACCGTCGGTCGCAAGGGCGTCCACGAGCTCCGCGTTGCCCTGCGCGAGGTGGGCCCGTGCCAGCTGTGGGTGGCAGGGCGCGAGCTCGAAGGCCCCCGCTTTTGGCCGGACGCGCTGCGCGTCGAGCATGGGTCGCCGGGGCTCGAGCGGATCGACGCCGTGGTCTTGCCCGCCTGGATCGAGCACCAGCCGCGCGAGCTCCTGCGAGCGGTCGCGGCCAAGGTCCCGGTGATCGCCTCGCATGCGTGTGGATTGGCCGGCCTCGATGGCGTGCGCACGATCGCTACCGGTGACGTCGCCGAGCTGCGTGCGGCGATCGTCGAGCTGCGCGACGCGATCGACTCCGAAAACTGGGTCGAGATCTCGGCGTCCGGTATAGGATGCGCATGGCCACGCTCACGATGAGCCCCGACCTCGCCTCCGCTCCCGCCAACGCCAACGCGCGACCGCTTCGCGTCATGATCGCCGGCGGCGGCACCGGTGGGCACCTGTTCCCCGGCATCGCCTTGGCCGAGCAGGTCGTCGCGGCCGGCGGCGAGGTGCGCTTCGTCGGCACCGAGCGCGGCATCGAGGCTCGCACGGTGCCCGAGCTCGGCTACGGCCTCGACCTGATCGAGGTCAGCGGGATCAAGGGCCGCGGCATCAAGGGGCTGCTCGCCGGCCTCCTCCGGCTGCCTCGGGCGTGGCTGCAGAGCCGCCGCATCATCAGGGACTTCCGCCCCGACGTGGTCGTCGGCGTCGGCGGCTATGCGAGCGGTCCGATCGTCGCGACCGCGTGGCTGATGCGTCGGCCGACCGCGATCCTCGAGCAGAACTCGGTGCCCGGCGTGACCAACCGGATCCTCGGCAAGCTGGTCCGCCGCGTGTTCGCAACCTTCCCCGACGAGCGCGGCCACTTCCCCGCGCGCAAGCTGGTGCTGGCCGGCAACCCGATCCGCGCCGAGCTCATCGAGCGGCTCGAGCAGGCCCGCGAGCGCGCCGACGCGTCCGCCCAGCATCCTCCGCGCTTGTTCGTGTTCGGCGGCAGCCAAGGCGCACGCGCGCTCAACAACGCGATGACCGGCGCCGCCGCGGCGCTGGCCGAGGCGCTGCCCGGGCTGGAGATCTGGCATCAAACCGGCCAGTCCGAGCTCGAGCCCACGCGCCAGGGCTACGCGGCCGCGGGCCTGAGCGAGCCGCGAGTCCGCGTCGTGCCGTTCATCAAGGACATGAGCGAGCCCTATGCCTGGTGCGACCTCGTGCTCTGTCGTGCGGGCGCGACCTCGCTGGCCGAACTGGCCGCGGTCGGCTGTCCGGCGCTCCTGATTCCGTTCCCGCATGCGACCGACGATCATCAGACCCACAACGCCAAGTCGCTGGTCGAGGCCGGCGCGGCGGTGATGGTCGCCGAGTCCGAGCTGAACGCCGATCGCCTGGTCCGCGAGGTTGCCAGCCTGCTCGGCGATCGCAGCCGGCTCGCGGCGATGCGCCAGAAGATGCTCGTCGCCGCCAAGCCCAGGGCCGCCGCGGACATCCACGCGGCCCTCCAGCAGCTGTGATCGCCACGTGCGAGTGGCGTGGCCGCGTGGCCAACCGGCTGGCCATTTTCGACGAAAGTGGCCAACCGGCGGGCCACCGAAATCTTCTGCCTGTTTTTCTGCATTCGTGCCCTGGACGCGCTCATGGTCGTGCACCACAACGAGTGCATGCACGCACTCGTATTCGTCCTCGGAGACAAAGTCGACGATCAGCTCCGGCCGCTGCTGCGCAAGGAAATCGACTTCTACGTCATTGGCGGCCGCTGGTCGGGCATCCTGCCCAAGCGCAAGCGCGACGGCACCATCAAAGGCGTGGATTCGCTGCGCGCCGGTGAAATCGCCTGGGAAGAGACATTGGCCGATCTCGAACAAAAGGCCAAAGCGGCGTTTGCCGAGTGGCAGCAGATTTGCGATCGCCACGGTCGGCCCAAATCGCGGCTCGAGATTTCACGCGAGCTTGGCCTGGACACGGGTCGATGCGGGCGCTACCCACCGGAGGTCTACGCGATCTACCGCGAGCAGCCGGCGTTGCTCGCCTACGACGAGGCGCACCCGGACGACATCTATTGTCCGATCAACAGGTTCGGCTTCGACGAAGAGGAGTATCTCCGCGGCGTGCTCGACGGCCGGCTCACGCCGCATGCGTTGGTGGTCGCGGGCAAGTGGATCGAGCAGCCATTCAGCCTCGACCCCGAGCCGCAGTGGAGCGCGACCGTCCGCGATCGGCTGCTCAGCATCCACCCGGACACCCGAGTGACCGCCGTCGACGTTCACTTCTGATGCCGCTCAAGAGCCGAGGAACAGATCGTAGCTCGGCGGATCGTCGTCCGCCGAGCGCAACGAGAGCCCCTCGAAGAAGCAGTGGTCGCCGAGCGTGGCGTTGTCCGCCTTCAGATGGTCGACGATCCGCTGGTGCACTGCGAACAGCAGATCGAGGGTCGTCCAGCCCTCCGGATCCTCGGTCGCCAGCTCGATCGTCACCTCGAACTCGTCGTCGTTCTCCCAGCACTCGAAGCACACCGAGATCTTGCGAGCCGCGAGCACGCGCTCGTGTGGACGCCAGCGCTCGTCGCTGTTCACGATGGCCATGTGATAGTCACGCACCGCCGCGGCGAACTCCTCGCGATCCGTATAGAGGATCGGCCGAAGCACCCAGACGACATCTTTGAGCAAGCGCTTGGGGAGGTCGGACATCGCCGACAGTCCTATCACGGTTCGGACTCGATCAGCTCGGCGAGCGTGGCCGCGTCGACGGGCGCCTGGCAGTGCTCCGGCCGCGTGTCGGTCGATACCACGATCCCGCCGTCGCAGATGCCGTCCTGCATGGCGTGGCCGAGCACCTCGACCACCTCTCCCCAGGGCAGTCGCTCCTCGGCCGCGAGCCAGATCGGGATCGCCACACCATTGAGCTCGCACATCTTCGAGCTCAGCGGGCGCAACGACGCGAGCTCGTCGCGCCTCAGCTCGCAATCGCCGTCGCCGACATCGAGCGCGTGCACGATGGGGGGCGCGTGCCCGATCAGTCGAGCGATCTGCGTCGAGACCTCCACGTGGTTCGGCGCGACCCACAGCTGCAGCATCGCCAGCCGATCGAGCTGCAGCTGCTCCGGAACCGAGTACATCGGCGGCTTCGCAGTCAGCACGCGCGTCTCGCCGTCGGTCTCGACCGCGAAGTCCCAGCGCGAGTAGCCAGCCCGCCCGGTCGTGTACAGAACATCGACGATGGTCGTCCACGGCACGCGGCGATCGATGAACAACGTGATCGTGTCGTGTGACTTCGGCGAGTCTTGGTCGAGCAACAGATGCAGCGGCAGCACGCTGTGGTTCTTGACCATTTCGGCAGGGAGTTGCCCATGACGGAGCTTGGTCACCAAGCCGTTGCGCGCGTCGATGTGTTCGGCATGGCGGAGCTCGTCGATGCCGATCCAGAGCCGCGGCCCGGTATCGGGCCGATCGCGACCTGGACCCCGAGCCAGCTCCACCGCCGGCTCGACCCGCTGACGATCGGTAGTGATCACCGTCGTCGGGGACAACGGCATGGGCGTCGCTTCATCCGATCGCTCCGACTCGACCAAGACCCCAGCCAACGCCAGTCCCCCGGCCAGCACCGGCACCGCGAACGCGGCCGCGATCGCCTCCCGCCGCCGACGTGACACCCGCCCGAGCGCCTCGATCAGCTTCATCATGCTCGGCCAGCGATCACGCGGCGAGCGAGCCAGCCCGCGCCGCAGGATCCACCACACCTGCGCCGGAACCTTCCCGCGCGACGGCTTGCGAGCGCGCTCGTGCTCGAGCACGTCCAGCCGCTCGAGCACGCCTCCGAGCGCCCACGGCTGCGCCCGATAGAGCGCCTCGTAGAGCGCCACACAAAACGCGAACTGATCGCTGCGCGCGTCGATCGTCTCACCGCGCAGCTGCTCGAGCGGCATGTAGCGGAAGGTCCCCGCGATGTAGTGGGTCGCCCCGGTCTCGTCGCCCTCGCGGAGCGCTCGAACCACCGCCACGTCCTCGACCTCGCGCTCCGCCATCGCAATCCCAAAGTCGGCCACGCGCACGCTGCCGTCATCGCCGAGCAGGATGTTCTCGGGCTTGAAGTCCCGATGGATCACCCCGGCCTCGTGCGCCGCCGCGAGCCCGCGCCCGGCCGCGCAGAAGCGGCTCAGGATCTCCCGCCAGCTCCGCGGCTGCTCGGCCAACCACTGCGCGAGCGTCTGCCCTCGCACGTACTCCATCGCCAAGAACGTCCGCCCGTCACTCTCGCCGATCTCGTAGACCTGCACGACGTTGGGGTGCGAGAGCTTGGCCAGCGCCCGCGCCTCGTCGCGCAGGCGCTCGTGCTGGCGCTCGCTGATCAGCCCCGGCAGCACGCGCTTGATCGCCACCTTGCGATCGAGCTCCTCGTCGACCGCGAGGTAGACCTCGCCCATGCCCCCCGCCCCGATCCGCGCCTCGATGCGATAGCGACCGATCTTCAGCACCTCGCCGTCGCCAAACAGACGTCGACGAGCCTCGCTGACCGTGAGGCGATGGTTGAAGCCGTCGCGCAGCAACGCGACGGTGGGCTCGATGCTGGCCCAGGGCTCCCCTGTGGACATGTTCGGTGCAATCATGACGGACTCGCTCCCCAAGTGGAGCG
>DATLLB010000007.1:0-14099 GCA_035538075.1 Enhygromyxa sp. | reverse complement strand
GCCACGCACCGAGCAGCAAGAAGCCGAGATCCGTGTAGATCGCCCGCGTCCGCGCAGGGCTTGCAAGGGGCACGCGGCGCACGGCGTCGATCAGCGCCTCGCGTTGGCCGGGCGGCAGCCACCACGGCGCGTGAAAAAATTCGCGGTGGGCCTCGAGCCCCGCGGCGTGCTCGAGCAGATCGCAGAGGGTCGGTCGATCGTCGCCCACGGCGAGCGACTCGGGCAGGCGATCGTCGAGCCGCAGTCGGCCCTGCCCGACCGCGCGAGCGATCAGCGTCGTGGTCGAGAGCACCTTGGTCAGCGAGGCGAGGTCGTAGACGGTCTCGGGACCGACCGGCGCGGCGAGCTCGGCCGCGCGCGGGTGACTGGCGAGCCGTCCATGCGCGCCGAGGTAGCGCTGCGCGCCGTCACGCCAGACCAGCGCGACGCAGCCCGGGAACACGCCGTCGTCGACCGCGGCGCGCAGCAGTTCGTCGATCGTCACCGCCCGAGCGTGCCCGAGCGTGCCCGCTCTGGCCAGCTTCTGGGCAATCCTCTACGTTTCCCGGCGATGACCGACGACGCCCTGGCCCGCGCGCGTGCACACCTGATCGTTGCCCTCGACGTGCCCGATCGTGCCGCCGCGCTCGCGCTCGCCGATCGCCTCGCCGGGCACGTCGGCATGCTCAAGATCGGGCTCGAGCTGTTCGTCGCCGAGGGTCCGGCGATCGTCCGAGAGATCCGCGAGCGCCACCCCGAGCTGGGCGTGTTCCTCGATCTCAAGCTCCACGACATCCCCAACACCATGGCCGGGGCGATCCGCAGCGCGAGCTCGCTCGGCGCTCGCTTCATCACGGTGCATGCCGGCTCGGGCATCGGCCACCTGCGTGCGTGCGTGGACGCGGCCGGCGATCACACGGCGATCCTCGCGGTCACGGTGCTGACCAGCCAGGACGCGCAGGCCTGCCGCGAGGCCGGGCACACCCGCACGCCCGCCGAGCTGGTCCAGCTGCGCGCGGCCGCGGCCGCCGAGGCCGGCTGCGCGGGCCTGGTCTGCAGCGGCGAGGAGCTGCACGCCGTGGCTACGGTGGCGCCGGATCTTTTCAAGGTCGTGCCCGGCATTCGCCCGGCCGGCGCCGAGGTTGGCGACCAGAAGCGCGTGATGACGCCGGCCAAGGCGATCCTGGCCGGAGCCACGCACCTGGTCGTCGGGCGGCCAATCTACACGGCCCCCGATCCGGCCGCGGCCGCCGACGCGATCGCTGCCGAGATCGCCAATGGTTTGCCGGCCTAATTGCTGTAGGCTCGAAGGGTGTCATTCTGCATTGCCACGATGAGTGGCGAGGAGAATGACATGTTCATGAACAACATACGGTATTTCACGGGCGCCGTGCTGACGCTCGGCGTGCTGACGCTGAGCGCGAGCGCCGAGGCGCGACCCGAGCCGATTCCCAAGCCGGTTGCGATGCCGGATATCGATGAATCGCCCGGGACCGGCCAGGACGCGCCCGAAGATCCTGAGGATCCGCCGCTGATCGAGCCGCCCGAGGGGCTCGACTGCGTGGCCGGGGACGATCAGAGCGACTGCGATCCCGGCCACGAGGGCGACGACGCGGGCCGACGGCCCGGCAACGAGCCGTCCGATGAGTGGTACGGCGACATGGCGCTCCGAATGTATGTCCTCCAGGAGAGCCTGGACGACATGTCCGAGTGGGCCGAGGAGCACGACCCCTACGTCGCCTATTACGTCGTGTGGATGAAGTCGGTGGTCCAGCAGTATTATTCGCTCGGCTATGATCACAGCGGCAAGCCGCGCGAGTACTCGTACGGCCGCATGACCCGCGGCGATTACAACTACTACTATTATTACTGGGTGCGCCCGATCTATTTGACCATGCTTCATTACAGCGCGTATTACTACAAATCCCACCGCCATAGCCCCGACCTCTACGAGTACGAGGAAGCGCTCGCGCAGGTCGCCGGGAGCTATCACATGCTGGTCCTGTGCAACTACGGCTTCAACGGCGAGGATGAGGACGCGCGCGAGGATCTGCGCGTGCAGCTGGCCGAGCAGAACGCCGGGTTCGATCGCTGAGCGGGCGGGGCCGGCGACGCGGCTGGCGGACGCTGCCACGGCTTGGTAGCTTGCGCGAGACCCCGTGTCGTATCTGCTCGCCAAGGCCATCCACATCGTCGGCTTCATCTCGTGGTTCGCCGGCCTGTTCTACGTGGTTCGGCTGTTCGTCTACCACGCCGAGGCGGGCGAGCGCCCCGAGGCCGAGCGGGCGATCCTGCAGCCGCAGCTCGAGCTGATGGCCGCGCGGCTGTGGAAGATCATCACGGTGCCGGCGATGCTGCTGACGCTGAGCGCCGGGATCGTGATGATCGTGCAGCTCGATCCGATCCCGACCTGGCTGCACATCAAGTTCGGCCTGCTCGTGGGCTTGATCGCGTACCACCACGTGTGCGGCTCGATCCGCCGCCGCCAGCTGGCCAAGACGTCGACCTGGACCGGCCGCGGCCTGCGGGTGTTCAACGAGGTCGGGACCATGTTCGCCGTCGCGATCGTGTTCCTGGCCGTGTTCAAGTCGGCGCTGAGCATCGCCTGGGGCGTCGGTGGCCTGCTCGGGCTCGGCGTCAGCCTGATGCTCGGGATTCGCCTCTACCGAAGCATTCGCACTCGCAAGGCCAAGCATGCGCCCGATCAACCTGCGTAGCGACACTCAGACCCTGCCGACCGAGGCGATGCTCGAGGCCATCGCGCGGGCGGAGCTCGGCGACGACACCTACGACGGCGATCCGACCGTCAAGCGCTTCGAGGCGATGGCCGCGGCCGCGATGGCCAAGCCGGCCGCGATGCTGGTGATCAGCGGCCACATGGCCAACCTGATCGCGCTGATGGTCCACGCCCAGCCCGGCGACGAGGTCATCCTCGACGCCGAGTCGCACATCTTTCATTACGAGGTCGGCTCGATGGCCAGCGTCGCAGGGTTGATGCCGATGCCGGTCGCCAGCGAGGCCGGCATGCTCGATCCGGATCGCGTCGCCGCGGCGATCCGCGAGCCCGACATCCACTACCCGACCCCGCGGCTGCTGTGCCTGGAGAACACCCACAACCGCAGCGGCGGGCGGGTGGTCCCGCTCTCGCTGCACGATCGCCTGTGCGAGCTGGCGCGTGCGCGGGGGCTGGCGGTGCACCTCGACGGCGCACGGATCTTCAACGCCGCGATCGCGGCCGGCGTCGCGGTGGCCGACTACACCGCAAAGGTCGACTCGGTCATGTTCGCGCTGAGCAAGGGCCTGAGCTGTCCGCTCGGCTCGGTGCTGGCGGGCTCGGTCGAGTTCATCGAGCGCGCCCGCTCGGTGCGAAGGCGGCTCGGCGGCGGCATGCGGCAGGCGGGCATCCTCGCGGCCGCGGGCATCGTCGCGCTCGAGACCATGGTCGATCGGCTCGCCGACGATCACGCGCGCGCACGCACGCTGGCCGAGGGGCTCGCGACGATCCCCGGGCTGACCGTCGATCTCGCGCGGGTCGAGACCAACATGGTCAACGTCGATCACTCGGGCACCGGGAAGAGCACCGCCGAGGTGCTGGCGCTGCTCGAGCGCAGCGGGGTGATCGCCAGCGGTCGACCGCCGCGGCACATTCGCTTGGTCACCAATCGCCACCACGACGACGCGACGATCGCCGAGGCGCTCACGCGCATCCGTGCCGCGCTCTGACGTCGGTCAGCCAACCGGTGGCGGCAGCGTGTCGCAGGCGTCGACGATCAAGTCGAGCGCCTGCTCGAGGCTCTGCGCCAGATCGCCCTCGCAGATGTCGCCGAGGAGCCCGTTGGGCACCGCATTGGTGAACTGATGGAGCACCGGTGCCGCCGCGGCGCTGCCGAAGTTGGAGTTGCAGCCGCCGTTTTGCGGCCCGGCGATGGTCACGATCACGTACCGCTCCTCGCCGTCGGCGAACTGGTCGAGCACCATCTTGGTCTGCGCGGGCGTGGTCGTGGTGTTGTTGGCGTCGTCGTCCTCGTCGGTGAGGATCACGACCACGAACAGCGACTCTGCGCCGCGATAGAAGCCCTCGTTCACGCCGCCGACAGCCGACTTCTCGACGAACATCTCGATGGTGTCGAGCGGGCGCTCCTTGCCGATGTCGGTGCAGCTGTTGCAGCCGCTCTTGGGCTGCGGGGCGGCGCAGCTGAAGGTGTCCGCCACGGTCGGGGCCGGGCCGTCGATCCACAGCTTGCCCATCATCTCGCAGTTCGGGCCGAACAGACCGCCGCCGCCTTGCCCGTCGTAGAGCGCACCGTCGAGACCGAAGGTCGACTGGCCCTCGGCGTTGTTGACGATCGACGAGTTGGTGAGCCCGAGCCGATAGGCGGTGGCCGCGGTGTTGGGATCGGCGATGTATTCGTCGAGCACGCTGACGAACTGCGGGAAGTTGTCGTTGAGGTTCTGCTTCTCCTCCGACATCGACGCGGAGATGTCGACGATGAACAGCACATCGATGTAGAGGCAGCCCTCGTCGCCGCCTTGCCCGTCGTCGACCCCGGTGTCGTCCGGCAGGGTGTCGAGCTTGATCGGATCGCCGTCGCCGTCACCCGGAGCACCATCGCCATCGCCGTCGCCCGGCTCACCGTCGCCGTCGCCCGAGTCGCCGTCGCCGTCACCCGTGCTGGTCTCGGTCTGGCCGAGCGTCGCTCCGCCATCGCCGGTGAACAGGCTGCTGTCGCCGTCATCGCGTGCGCAGGCCAGCGCGAAGACGAACGAGATTGAAGCGAGCGAGACGAATCCACGACGCATGGCGCTGATCTTGGCCGAGCGTGAGGGCGATCAGGCAACTTGCCGATCAAACGTCGCGCTCGCGCCTCGCAACGCCGTTTCAAGGCGCAGCCGGGAGAGTGTCGGAGCGCAGCGCCTCGATGTCCGCGAGCACGGCCGCGACGATCGCCTCGACGACGCGCTCGCCCTTCGCTCGGGTCGCGAGCGTCGGGTCGCCCCAGATGCCGGTCTTCGAGTAGGTCTCGGTCGTGTTGGGATCGCGCGAGAGCCAGCCACGCTCGCCGCGAGGGTGGAAGTCGGCGACCGCCTTGCTCATGTCGACGCGCTCGGGCGCGATGTAGAGCATCATCGAGGTCTCGATCTCGTCCGCGTGCGTGCCCCCGGGCTGCGCCGCCAGCTCGGCCTCGACCGGGCCCACGACCGCGAGCAGATCGGTGAAGCGCAGCAGCACGCCCTCTTCCGCGAGCCGCTCCGCCGCGGGCTTCAGCGCACGCGTGGTCGAGACCCCGGTGTTGAGCACGTAGAAGCGCCGCGGCCCGTGCCGCGCGATCGAGCGGACGATGTCGACGATCAGATCGCGGGCCGTCTCGAGCTCGAGCGTGGTCGAGCCGGGGTACTCGGTGAAGGCCGGATAGTAGTGATAGGGGACAGTGGGCGTGATCACGACCTCGGCCTGCGCGAGCACTCGATCCCGAAAGTAATCGGCAAGCCGCAGATCGTTGTCGAGCCGTAGGTGCGGCCCATGCTCCTTGGCCGCCGCGCCGAGCGGAATCACGACGATCGTCTCGGGCTGAAGCAGTGCCTCGGCCTCGAGCCAGGTCAGATCGGCGAGCAGCACACCTTTGTTCGGCACCGTCTGCGCCTGCTCGATCGGCTTCGGCTCACCGCAAGCACACGCGCACGCGAGCAGCAAAGCAAACAGGCGGCCGCTCGAGACCGAGCGCCACCTGTGTGCGTGCACGAACACGAGACCAGATTACAAATTTTCGAGGGCGTGCACGACCGCCTTGTTGATCGTGTAGACCATGTCGACGGTGATCTTGCCTTCGGGATCGGTCACCGAGCCGGCCGAGTGCCACACGATGATCCCGTCCTCGTTGATCAAGAAGATGTTCGGGGCCTCGCCGATCGCCTCGTAGAAGGTGAACGCGCCCTCCATGCCGAGCACCCGCGTGGGGTTGTCCTCGGTCTTGTTGGGCATGCGATACATCGGCGGGGGCGGCAGCGGACCGCCCTCGTCGGGCTTGACCTGGTTGTCGTTGAAGAAGGCCCGCAGGTCGGTGTCGTTCATCGGCGCGATGTCCCGCTCCTGCGGGTGCTTGATCTGCGCGAAGATGATCTCGATGCCCTTGGCCTTGAGGTCGGCCTGGGCCTTCTGCAGCACCTGCATGGTCAGCGCGCCGTTCTGCCGATCCGACGAGGCCGCCCAGTCGAAGAAGACCATCAGGATCTTCTTGCCGTAGAGATCGCGGCCGTTGACGAAGCCGCCGTCGGAGTTGACGAGCAGGGTCTGCGGCGCCGCATGGCCGAACAGTCGCCGACGCGCCCAGTCGGGGGCCTTCTTGAGCTCCTCGGCCGACACCGACCAAAACGGCGGCGCGTCCTTGATCGGAGGCATCGAGTTGTTGGGCTGCGCGGTGATGGTGGTGGTCGCCGGCGCGCCCGCGCTGGCGTCCCAGAACCCGATCTCGTGCGGCTGCCCGTCGGTCAGGTTCTTCAGGTCATCGGTGGTGGCGACCGGGTTGCCGTCGACCTTCTGGATGAGGTCGCCACGCGCGAGCGCGTCGCATCCGCTGCAATCCTGAGTCTGCACGTAGGTGACGTACACGCCGCCGGGATCGAGTTGCTTGTTCTTGATCGTGAACGGATCGTCGCAGCCCGCGGACCACAACAGGAGAGGGACGCACAGCAGCGCTGCCTTGAATGCCTTGAACATGGGAGCTCCTCGGGCGCCCGCGGCGGCCGATCCGACGACCGCGAGCACGATTTGGCGCGGAATGTAGGACGCGCCAGCGCGCCCCGTCAACGGCAGGTAGTCGGCAGGATTTCACTGCCCGTGTGCTGGCTCATGAGCCGGCGAGCTGATCGACTGCGGGCAGAAAGAGCGCATCGTCGAGCTCGGTGCAGCCGGCGTAGTTCTGCACCGTCTGGCGCGCTTCCTTGCTGTCCGGCGCGAGCGTCTGCAGCTGCTCGTCGAGCGTGCGAACACACGAACAGAATTTCAGGGACTGGTTGAAGGTGGCCTCGTCCGCGCAGGTCTCGGTCATCCGCTCGAGGCTCCAATGCATGAACGGGAGCCGACAGTCGAGCGAGGGGTACTCGACCGCGAGCACGCATTCGCACAGCGACTCGTCGCGCGACAGCTGCATGTTCGCGCACACGGCCTGCATGTACGCGTCTTCCTGGCGGAGGCGGGCGTCGTAATCGACCGCGTTGTCGAGGATCAAGCTCGGCAGCCAGGCGCTGGCGAACCACCAAAACACGGCCCCCAGTGGCACGGCGATCGCGGCTCCGATCAGGAAGCCGCGCGCACGCGACGGGCGGGGGTCGTCGATGTCTGCGAGCATCGGCATGGCTCGAGTCTATTACGGTTGCGCGGACCCGGCCTTTCGGGCTCCGAGCGCCCGCGTAAGGTTGGCCGTCGTTCGGGGTTGTATGTGCGACGCCGGCCGTACAATACTCGCCTGCCCGCGTCTGCCACTCCGCGACTCGACCGCCATGACCGCGTCCAAGCTCGGCTCTCTCCCCTCCTCCGTGCTCGCTTCGGTGCTCTCCACCGCCGTGATCCTCGCGCCGGTCCAAGCTTTGGCTGCGCCGCCCGAGGAGACGCCGGAGGTCGGCGCGCCCGAAGGCGAAGAGGGAGGCGTCGAGGTTGGCTCGCCCGAAGGTGAGCCGCCGGCCGACGGTGTGGCGCCGGTCGAGATCGAGCCGCCGGCCGAGGGCGAGACGCCTGCGGAAGGTGAAGAGGTGGAGACGCCCGAAGGCGAGGGCGAAGAGGCCACCGACGAGGGCGAAGGCGAAGAAGAGGTCGAGGAGCCCGCCACCGAGGAGCCGCCGCCGTCGCTCGAAGAGGCCGGCCCGATGCGTCCGCCCGAGCCCACGTGGGGCCCCAAGAATCAGTACCCGCGCAACGGCAAGGGCATGTTGATCACCGGTGGGATCGTGACCGGTCTCGGTGCGGCCTTCATCGTGACCTCGGTGCTGCTCACTCGCTGCGACTTCGACTCGGCGCTCAGCTGCAAGTACGTCGACCAGCGTGACTTCTTGGTTCCCTCGGCGGTCGCGACCACGGGCCTCGGGCTGCTGCTGATCGGCGTCGGGGTCGGCAACCACCTCAAGTACAAGAAGTGGCAGAACTGGACGCCGGAAGAGACCGCCGTGGTGCCGAGCTACGTGCCCGGTGGTGGCGGCGTCGCCTGGGTCGGACGGTTCTGATTGGCCCCCCGTGGGCGCTATCGATCGCGCCGCTCGCTTCGCTCGCTCGAAGGCACGTAGACTCCGGCCGCTCGTGGTGACCCCCGTGGGGGGTCTTCATCGCGGCTTCGATGCGTGGCTGCGCAACGAAGCGCTGCCCTCGGGAGGCCAACCTAAAGCTCGAAGGCGTAGACGGAGCCGTCATCGCTGCCGCCGACGACGACGAGCTTCGATCCGTGCTCGCCGATCGCGAGCCCCCAGCAGCCCGCGCTGCAGGAGTGCGCGCCCTCGATCAGGCCGGTCGCGCTCTCGAACACATAGAAGTTACCGCTCGATCCACGGGGATCCGCATCGGCGACGCCGATCCGCTGGTTGTCGAGGCTTGGTCCACCGCCAATCGCCGCGACTGTGGGCGTGTGCTTGGTCTGCTTGGCCCAGTGCAGGTGCGGGGCGCCGTCGCGGTTGCCGATCAGATAGACCGAGCCTCCGTCACCGCGATCGTAGAGGGCCACCAGCTGCGAGCCGTCGGGCGTGATCGCGAGGCCGGTGGGCGCCGCAGTCTCGAGCACCGGATACGTCCACACCGCACGATTGGTGGCGATGAACGTGGGCCGGTTGAACATGTGCAGGCCGCCATCGGCAGAGCCGACCAGCAGCCAGTCGCCGTCGTTGGAGAGCGCAACACGAGTGTCGCCGCCGGACGGTGGTGTCCACAGGTAGCGCCGCTCGGCGATCACTCCCGCGCTGTGCTCGAACAAGTGGACCGAGCCCTCGCCGTCGGTGGTGGCGATCCAGTTGCCGGCGTCGTCGAGCGCGAGGCTCGTGCCGCAGCCGCCCGGCAGCTCGATGGTCGCGACCGGCTGCGGCGCGAACGGCAAGCCGGGCTTGCGACGAAAGAGGTAGAGCGCCTCGCCGATCGCAACCAAGGTGTTGCCGTCGGCCGAGAGCGCGACCGCCTCGATGCGCGCGGGCGCCTCGTTCCAGCTGAGCAGGCGCATGCCCGAGCCGCTCCACGCGGTCACGAAGCCGGCCCACGGCTCGCTCGAGTACCAACCACCTGCGGCCACGACGTTGCCGTCGCGACTGCTGGCCAACGCATGCACGCCTTCGTAGTGCGAGCAGACGTCACGCCAGATGATCGCGCCGAATTGATCGAGCGCGAACACGGCGTGATCGCGCTGCTGCGGTCGCCGACGAAGTCCGCGACCGATCGGGGCGGCGAAGCTGGCGGCGTAGATCC
This sequence comes from Enhygromyxa sp., assembly GCA_035538075.1. Lineage (GTDB taxonomy): Bacteria > Myxococcota_A > Polyangia > Nannocystales > Nannocystaceae > Plesiocystis. The sequence goes on along the minus strand of DATLLB010000007.1, from coordinate 4,687 downwards.
GTCGTCCGCCATCGGCCACGCACACGGCCTGAATCCAGCGATCGGCGTGCGGCGTGCGGACCCACTCCACCGGCAACGCGGGCGCACTCGGTGCTCGCCGCTTGCGGGCGATGGGCATGTTCGTGACGTTGCTCGACGGACGAAGCATCCCGATCAGCGCGACCATGCTAGCCCCCTCCGCGCTACCCGCCAGAGCAAAAAATGAAAGCGCTCCGGCGCGCATGGTGCCGGAGCGCTTTGGTGGGGGATTGCGTCAGCGACGCGATCGCGGAGGCGAGCCTCCACCGGACGAGCGTGGTGGTGATGAAGACCGCGACGGGCTCGACGATGGCGAATACGAGCGCGACGGACTCGACGAGCGCGGCGGCGAGTAGGACCGCGACGGACTCGACGAGGGCGGCGCCGACGAGCGCGACGGCGACGGGTTGTAGGTGCGGTACGTCGGGCTCGAGTTGGTGGCCGGTCCGCTCGACCGGCTCGGAGCCGGAGCCGCGCGATCGGGATTCGGATTGGGATTGGTGCCGACCGAGCGCGAGCGCGTCGGGGTGTTGGCAGGCGCGCGACGAGTCACGGGCGGCGAGTAGGTCGGGCGCGTCGCCGTTGGCGAGTTCGAGTGGATCTGCACCTGCGGCACGCGTGCGCGCGGCGGGCTGGCGATCTGCGTGCCCGGCTGCGTGGTCGGCTGCCTCGCGGGCTGCGTCGTCGCTACCGGAGCGCGCGGCGGCTTGCTCGGCTCGATCCGACGAGCGACGGGCGTGCGACCGGCATCGATGTCGGTGCCACCCACTCCGACCGTGGGCGTCGGCGTTGCACGACCAGGCGCGGCGACATCGTTGCCACCCGCAGCGACGCTCGGCGTCGTTGCACGACCGGGCGCGTCGACATCCTTGCCGCCCGCGGCGACATCGGGCTGCGCTCCGCGACCGGGCTGTCCGCCCGCCTGCACATCGTGGCCACCCGCGGCCACCGTCGGCTGAACCGGCGCGCGACCGGGCTGCGCTCCACCAGCTCCGACATCACGATTGCCCGAAGCCTCGACGCCCGTGGTCCCACCGCCACCGTTGCCGCCGCCACCATTGGGTCCGCTCGACGGACGCCCACCCGTGGGCCCGCCGTGATCCGCATTGGGCCCACGGCTCGGTCGCCAGTGCGAAGGCGGTCGCCCGTACGCGTGGTAGCCGTAATACCCGACGCCGCCCCAATACCAACCAGGCCCGTAGTAACCGACGCCCCACGAGTACGCGACCCACGGATAGTGGTAGTTCCAAACCACGACCAGCGGCGCGGGCGGGCCCCAGTAGTACGACCACACGCCCCAATACGGATCCCAAAACACGAATGAGCCGTGCACGTTGTAGTACCAGCGACCGGCCCAGTAGACGCGCGGGAAGGTCTCGATCGCCTCGGGGTACGTGTGCACGTAGGTGACGACCACGACCTGCTCGCCGGTCGACATCGTCTCGTACCCGACCATCTCCGCCGGCTGCTCCTCGAAGGGATCGGCGAAGTACTGATCTTGAACGTAGACGTCGGCGTAGGCGTAGTCGCTCGGCGGCGTGTCGCCGACCTGATAGCTCTGCTGATACGCAGCTTGTGGCGGCGGAGCGTAGACCGGCGCCACCGTTTGTTGCTGTTGCTTGGCCTTGCACCCGCTCAGCGAGACGAGCGCGAGGAGGACGCCGGAAACGAGGATCGATCGCCTTACCGCCACGGTCCTAGTGTTCCGCGCGCACACTCGCGATACAACCCGGGCGAACCCTCCGCAGTCCCCCGCAGCCAAACCCGATCACCCTCTGACACCGAGTGGATCCACGGGAGTCAGAGCCGTCAAATCGCCAAATAAACAGTGTTCTGGTGGCATTCCACCCCGCTTTACGGTGCGCTAACTCACCGTTGACGGACCGCTCCGAAGCCTGACTCCGCAGTCTTCGCGGGCACCGATCGCGTTGTTTGACTCAGGCGTCCGCAGCGTGCGGTAGGGTTGCACCGATGGCTTCGAGCGAGATTCCGGTGCTGACCTTCGTGTCCGGGACCAAGCCCGGCGAAGCGTTTCCACTCGGGCCCGAGGGCACCAGCTGGGTCGCGGGCCGCAGCAACGACGCCGACCTCGTGCTGCCCGACGACACCGTCTCGCGCAAGCATGCACGCATCTACTCGGCTCGCGGCGCGCTGTGGCTGCGCGACCTGGGCTCGCGCAACGGCACGCTCGTCAACGGTCGCAGCGTCGCGCATCACCGCTTGCGGCCCGGCGATCGCATCACGATCGGCGCGAGCTTGTTGCGTGTCGACGTGGTCCCGCTCGAGCGGCTCGAGCGAGACAAGGCGCAGCGCGACAAGGCGAGTAACGAGGAGATGTCCTCGGGCCGATCGATGTCCGGCAGCATTCAGGACATCCCGCTCGCCGACGTGCTGCAGTGGTTGGCGACCAGTCGCAAGACCGGGACCTTGCGCGTGCGCGGCAGCTCGGTCGGCGAGCTGTTTCTGCGGCAAGGCCGGGTCTACTACGCACGCATCCAGGGCAGCCCGGGGCTCAAGCCCGAGAAGGCGCTGCTGCGGATGATGGGCTGGCGCGACGGCACCTTCGAGCTCGACAGCGCGGTGCTCGAGCCACCGAGTGGCGAGGAGCTGTCGGTCGGTCTCGAACACATCTTGATGGAGGCCGCGCGGGTACAAGACGAGCTCGCCCACCTGGCGGAGCGACAGAACATCCCCGAGCGAGCGATCGAGTTGGTCGTGCCGTCGCGCAAGCGCTGGCGCGAGCTCGGGCCCGAGCAGCTGGATCTCGTGCAGGCGGTCGCCGAAGGCCATGACTGGCCGACCATCCTCGATCGCCTCGACGCCGACGACGTTGCGCTGACCCGAACTGCGGTCGAGCTGCACAAGGCCGGCGTCATCCGTTACTGACCCCTCTCTTTTTCGAGATGGGTGTTGACGAGGCCGGGCGGCTGGTGCGCCCAGTTCCGCGCACGCCCATCCGTGACACTGATCTTCAGTACGAACTCTCAAAGATCTACCGCGCGACACGTGTGAGCGCAGCAGAAGCTTAGTACCATGCGAGTGCGGTCGCTGACCGTGGATGGCCGTGACGATTCCCGAAGAAACACTCTCCGATGACGCGCCGGTGCTCGGTCGCGGACCCATCCACGCGTGGTTGATCTACATCGGCTCGAGTGAGAACGACTTCAGCGAGGCTGGCCGGATCTGGTCGCTCGACGGCGTCTCCAAGGTCCGCTTCGGCCGAGTCAGCGGCGCCGAGCTTCGTGACGAGCGTGAGGACGACGAGCTGTCCATTCGCATCCCGCTCGGCTGGGTCAGCGGCCGCCACTCGGAGCTGCGCATCGTCAGGTCGGGCGTCGGCCTCGAGTTCGACCTCTGCGATCTCGACAGCCGCAACGGCACACACATCGAGCGGCAAGCAATCCCCGGCATGGCTCGGCTGATGCCCGGCCAGGTGTTCGAGGTCGGCCGCTCGTTTTGGATGATCCGCGAGGTCACCCAGCACGATCTCGCGCCCGAGCACGTCCGCGTGCTCGATCCTTCGGGCACCTCCAACCCCGCGCTGTGCTCGATCCAGCGGACCTTGGTGCGCTTGGCCGGCAGCAGCGACGTGCCGCTGCTGCTCCACGGTGAGACCGGCACTGGCAAGGAGATCACCGCGCGCTCGGTCCACAAGCTCAGCGGGCGACCCGGCTCATTCGTGGCCACCAACCTCGCGGCGCTGTCCGACGATCGCATCGACTCGATCTTGTTCGGTCACCGCCGCGGTGCCTTCCCTGGCGCCGACGAAGATCGCCCCGGCATCTTCGAGCAGGCCGATCAGGGCACCTTGTTCTTCGACGAGCTCGGCGAGCTCTCACCTGCCGCGCAGACCAAGCTCCACGCTGCGCTGGCCGAAGGTCGAGTGATGCGGGTCGGCGAGGAGCAGCCGCGCAAGTTCGACGTGCGGGTGATCTGCTCGACGCTGCATGACATCCGTGCGCTGGTCGAGGCCGGCAAGTTCCGCCCCGACCTCTACTCGCGCCTCGCAGGCTTTCACGCGACCTTGCCTCCGCTGCGGCGGCGTCGCGAGGATCTCGGCGTGCTGACCAAGTCCGTGTACCGCTCGCGCGGCGGCGGTCAGGTCAAGATCGCGACCCGGGCCTTCCGTCGGATCCTGAGCCACAGCTGGCCCTTCAACGTCCGCGAGCTGCACCAGACGCTCGCAACCGCGTCGATCCTCGCCGGCACCAACGGCGAGATCTCCCGCGACCTGCTCGACGACATCCTCGCCAGCCGCCGCGACATGCCGCAGAGCCCCGAGAGCGTCAGCGAGCTGCGAGCGAAGCTCGTCAGCGAGCTGGCCAAGACCGGCGGCGACACGGCCGAGGTCGCGCGAGCGCTCGCGCGGGATCAAAAAGAGATCCACCGCTGGATCGAGCGCTTCGAGATCGAGACCGACGCCTATCGGTAGAGATGTCCCCGGCAGCCGGGGGTTTCTCCGGCTCGAACAACGCGAATGCCCAAGCGGCGTCTCGACGCCACGGATCGTCGGTGTCCGTGAAGTAGAAGTCCGCGAGTCTGTACTGGGCTGCGGAGCATTTAAAGGCCCCCTCTGGGGGCCACCACGTGCCGTCGAGCACCACGAACCAGCCCATCCTAGGTTGCACGTTAGTGCGACCTAGGCGGCCGCGAAGCGGCCGTGCATGGC
>DATLLB010000006.1:0-9741 GCA_035538075.1 Enhygromyxa sp. | reverse complement strand
GCATGGGCGGTGGCACGGCTGCGCCAGCCTCCGGCGGCATGGGTGGCGGCGCGGCGCCGAGCGGTGGCACGGCGCCGGCTCAGCCCGCGTCCATCGACGCGAGTACGCGCTACATTCCGCCCATGCCACCGGACGCGGGCTGAGCCGGCGCCGTGCCACCGCTCGGCGCCGCGCCGCCACCCATGCCGCCAGAGGCCGGCGCCGCCGTGCCACCGCCCATGCCGCCCGAACCCGCTGGCGCTGCTCCACCACCGAGCTTGCCGCCGCCTGCCGGCGCTGCTCCACCCGTGGCGGGCGGAGCCCCGGCGCCACCGTCGAGCTTGCCCGAGGGCGCCGTCGCACCGCCGGCCGGCGCTGCACCACCCGCGGCCTTCTCGAGCTCGCCGATGTACTTCTCCATGCGCGAGCTGAGCTCGTCGAGCTTCTTGATCTTCTCTTCGTCGCTGCCGGCCTTCATGGCCGCTTCGTACTCTTTCTCGAACTCGGCGACCTTCTTGTCGAGCTCGGCCTTGCTGCCGGGCTGCTTGGTGATCAGCACCGAGATCTTGTCCTTGGCGCTCTTGTAGCGCTTCTCGGAGCCGTCGACGCTGGGCTTGCCACAGGCCGCGACGGACAGAGCCAGCGCGCCTGCGAGGAACAAAGTGGTGAACGTCTTGGGGAACTTCATGATGGTTTGAGCTCGCTGAGTGTGGGGGGTGATCAGTTGTGGTCGGCGCCGCCGTACGCTTCGGCCTCGAGGGTATCGGCTGCCCGGGCGACGAAGAACATTGCCTTGCGGAACGTATGCTCGTCGCTGCCGGCCACGCGCAGCGAATGCTTGACGATCACGTTGTCGTCCTTGATCGCCGTGCAGCCGTAGGACAAGCGGACCGAGAAGCGCATGACCGCCGCGAGATCCCGCGCGGTCGAGACGTGGCCGGCGACCGACCACACGTAGGCGACCGCGTCGCCCTCGGGATCGTTGCCGGCCGCCCAGGTCACGACCTGAGTGCGATTGGGTTGGGTGCGGACTTCGATGCGGATCTCACCGTTGGGATCCTGACGAAGCGGCCAACCGTTTTGCGTAGCGATGCGATTGAGAATGTCGAAGAGGTTCATGGCCGGGGCTCAAACGCTAGTCCACGCGCTCGCCGAAAATCAAGGACGATCGACGCTCACAGCTTGCTCGCGAACGTGACCACGGAGTGAGCGACCGCGAGCCCACGGCCGACGTTGCGATAGCCGTGGCGTTGGTCCCCAGCAAACACCACCACGTCGCCGGGCTCGAGCACGAACGTGCGACCTCGGACCGCGAGCTCGACGCTGCCCCGCTCGCAAGTCAGGTATTCGCGGGTTCCGGGCGTATGCGGCACGCCAGCCATGCTCGCGCCGGGCGGGAGCTCGAGCCGCTCGATGTCGAGCCCACGCAACTGTTCGGGCAACAATTTACGAATCGTGACCTTGCCACGGCGACTGACGGTCAGCTCCTCGGCCTTGTAGAGACGTCCGGTTCCGCGCGGCGGGGCGAGCAGCTCCTCGAGCCGCACGTGCAGCGCGGCCGCGATCTTGAGCAGCACCGCCAGCGTCGGGTTGGCGGCGCCGGACTCGATGTTGGTCCAGGTCGGGCGCGGGATCCCGGCGGCCTTGGCCAGCTGGGCCTGCGACATGCCCCGCGCGTCACGGAGCAGGCGGACGTTCTCGGCGAGGTTGGCTGCGACGTCTTCGTCGATCACTCGGGCAGTGTCGCGCAAGCCGAGGCTCGCGGCCAGCGAAAGACCGACGTGGCTAATCCATTGACCTTCGGTCGAGGCGATGGCGATCGACGGGACTCGAGCTGCGACCGCGCCCATGTTCGGAGCGAGGAGCAACGAAATGAAAAGCACCGACGATCTTCGACCCCAGACCGCCCTGATCACCGGCGCCAGCCGAGGCCTCGGGCTCGGGCTCGCGCGCAGCCTCGCGCTCGAGCACGGCCTGCGCGTGGCCATGGTCGCGCACGAGCCCGCGGCGCTCGAGCGGGCCGTGGCCGAGCTTCGTGCGGCCGGCGGCGAGGCGGTGGGCATCGTCGCCGACGTCGCGGACAAGCGAGCGATCCACCGCATCGTTGGCCAGGCCGCGGCGGCGATCGGCGACATCGACACGCTCGTCAACAACGCCAGCACGCTCGGACCGACGCCGCTTCGCAGCTTGCTCGACAGCGAGTGCGAGGACTTCGAGGCCGTGCTCGCGACCAACTTGCTCGGGCCGTTTCGGCTGAGCAAGGCGGTGCTCGGCTCGATGCTGCTGCGTGGACGCGGCGTGGTCGTGCAGATCAGCTCCGACGCCGCAGTCGAGGCCTACCCCGACTGGGGGCTCTACGGCGTGTCGAAGGCCGCGCTCGATCATCTCACGCGCATCTGGGCCGCCGAGCTGCGCGACTCGGGAGTGCGGATCTTCGCGGTCGATCCCGGCGAGATGAACACGCGCATGCATGCGGACGCGGTGCCCGACGCCGACCCGGCGAGCCTCGCCGATCCGCTCGCGGTCGCGCGCAGGATCGCGGCGATGATCATGCATGTGGACGCGACCGCCAGCGTCCGGGAGGTGGTCCGATGAGCCCCGCGACTCGACCACCCGCGACCCGCGACGCCGTGCGCCTGCTGCTGGTCGACGCTGCGAGCGGAGCGATCCACGACGGCGAGTTCGCCGAGCTGATCGAGCGTCTGCGCGCCGGGGATCTGTTGGTCGTCAACGATGCGGCCACGCTGCCGGCTTCGCTGCTCGGCAGCGTGCGTGTCGGGGGCGAGGCGCAGCCGGTGGAGGTGCGTCTGCTCGGACTGTGTGAGGCCGACGATCGCTGGCGCGCCGTGTTGTTCGGCCGCGGTGACTGGCGGGTGGACACCAACCATCGACCGCCGCCGCCCAGGCTCGAAGTGGGTGCGAGCGTCGAGCTGCGCGGCGGGCTGCGAGCCGAGGTCGTCGCGCGTGATCGCAGCAGCGATCGCCTGATCGAGCTTCACTTCGATCGCAGCGGCTCCGAGCTGCACGCGGCCCTCTACGTCGCCGGGCAACCGGTGCAGTACAGCCACCTCGAGGCGCCGCTCGAGCTGTGGTCGGTGCAGACCGTGTTCGCCTCGCGACCGTGGGCGGTGGAGATGCCCTCGGCCGGACGTCCGCTGACCGCCACGATGCTCGCCGCGCTGCGTCGACGCGGGGTCGAGCTCGCGCGGCTGACCCACGCCGCAGGGCTGAGCGCGACCGGAGACGCGCAGCTGGACGCGATGCTGCCGTTGCCCGAGCGCTACGAGATCCCGTCGGAGACCGTGGCCGCGCTCGCTCGCACGCACGCTCGCAACGGGCGGGTGATCGCAATCGGGACCACGGTCGTGCGTGCGCTCGAGGGCGCCGCCGAGCGTGACGGCACCGTGCGACCGGGGCCGGGCGTGACCGATCTGATCATCACGCCCGAGCGGCCGCTGCGGATCGTGGACGCGCTGCTGACCGGCATGCACGAGCCCAGCGAGAGCCACTATCGGCTGCTCGGAGCCTTCGCGCCGCCGGCCCTGCTCGCGCGCGCGTGGGCGCGGGCGCTCGCGTCCGGGTACTGCTCGCACGAGTTTGGTGACGTCGCGCTGTTGTGGTCCGAGCGGGCGCGCGGCGTCGAGCCCACCCGCACCGAGTGACGCCAGCGAGCCGAAGCCGAGCAAGCTGCGCAAGCCGATCAAGCCCCGCACGAGCGAGGACGTCGTGACACCCGAGCCGAAGCCTGTCGATCCAAAACCGCAACCGAGCGAGCCGGAGCGCCCGCATCATCACCACCATTGATGTGCTTCGGCTACCATGATCGGGTGCGCCCCTCGTCGCTGCTCGCCGCGTTGCTGCTGATCGCCTGCACCGAAGCCGACCACGACAAGCCCGCCAAGAACGCGGCCGAGCCCGACAAAGCCCCGACCGCCGCCGAGCCCGAGCTCGACACCGACGGTCTGGTCGAGAAGCACGGCGACGTGGTGAACAAGACCGAGGTCGAGCGGGCCCAGTGTGTGGCGACCTGCGTCGAGGCCAACGTGGCGGAGGCCAAGCCTGCCGATGTCATCGAGGCCGACTGCCGCAGCAAGTGCGACCCGCCCACGCCGGTCGGGGTGCGACCGCAGTAGTCCGCTCAGGCGCGCGTGCGTGTGCGGGAGCGCGTGCGCGGGAGCGGCTGGACGATCGTCGGCGCCCACGCGGGGTTGGGTCGCTCGCGCAGGCTCTCGATGCGAGCGAGCAGGTACGGCGAGAAGTGATCGCCGTAGCGATTCCACAGCTCCGGCAGTTGCCAGTCGTCGCCGGTCACCCGACCGCGACAACGCCCTGCCCCACAGTCGCAGGGAAACTCGTCGTAGGCCGAGCCGTCGCTCATCGCGTAGTCGTAACAGACCTCTTCACCCGCAGCGATCGGCCGCAGGGCGACCAGCGAGAGCTGGCCTCGCAAGCCGGCATTCGGCTCGCACGCGTGGTTGAACCAGTCGGCCGGCCCCTCCACCGTCGAGACCACGAACAGGTCCTCGTCGATCTGCAGGGTCAACCGGCGAAAGGTCGAGCTCGCGCTGCGCAGCTGCTCGGCCGAGACCACCGTCCCACCGAACACCGCCAACAACTCGCCTCGCGCGATCGGCCGTCGGGCGAACACGCCGTGTCCACCCTTGCTCAGGCCGCGGCGACCGACCAAGCTCGGCGCCAACCAACCTGAGGGCTGTCCTTGAAGCTCGTCGAGTGGTTGCTGGGGAGGTTCCTCGGGACCTTCGGTCTCGTCCACTGATCGCTTTGATCCGCTCGTTAGCGAAAGGGTGCAAGGGAAAAGTGGTCGGGCCCGAGAGAAAATCTCCGCGGCGGTTCCCAGCCGGAGATCTCTCCACGGAATCGCGCCAAGCGCGTGAAACCACCTGCGATCCAGATCGGCGAAAACCGAGCTAGAAGGAGCCGCTCATGATTCACCCCGACACCGAGCTCTGCTGGATCAGCGCCGAGATTGGCCACGGCGTTCGGGCCACCCGCCGGATCGCCAAGGGCACCCTGACGTGGGTCCGCTGCAGCCTCGACCGCACGCTCACCCGCGCCGAGCTCGACGCCCTCGGCCCGCAGTACCGACCGATCGTCGAGCGCTACGCCTACGTCGATCACCTCGACCGACACATCCTGTGTTGGGATGCCGGTCGGCACATCAACCACCACTGCGACGCCAACTCGCGGGCGCTCGGGCTCGACGCTCAGATCGCCACCCGCGACATCGAGCCGGGCGAGGAGCTGACCTGCGACTACGGTGAGTGCAACCTCGACGAGCCGCTCGGCTGTCACTGCGGGTCGGCTCGCTGCCGCGGCACCATCTCCGCCGCGGACCTGCGCGCCCACGCCGATCGCTGGGACGCCGAGATCCGAGCCGCCGTGGCCGCCGCAGCCGGGCTCACGCAGCCGCTGCTGCCCTTCACCAGCGACCCGGCTCGTTACGAGGCGATGCTGCGCGGCGCGATCGAGACGCCCTCGATCCTGTGCGTGGCCGGGCCAGTCTCCAAGTAGTCGACTCGCAGGGGACTACGAGTTCTTGGCCCGGCGCGAGTCCTCGATCGCCAGCTCGAGCTCGTCGATCGTGACCGTCTGCGTGGTGGTCATGCGCGCCTGCGTCAGCGAGGCCTCGCTCGGGTACAGGGCCTTGCCCTCCGGCGACTCGAGCCAGCGCTCGAACGTGGCCTTGATCTGATACCAGTGGGCCGCGTCGCGGACCTCGTACTCGGCGAACAGCTGTGCCCGCCGGTCGCGGTTGGCCCAGGCCTGCTCGATGCGAAACTCGGCCGTGAAGAAGCGGGCGATGTCGCGAGCGAAGTCGAAGCTGCCGGAGTCGTCCTGAGCCTCGAGCTCCAAGTCGCGCTCGGGGTCGAGCGCCGCTTCGTTGCGGGCTTGCGCATTGCGGCCGGGCTCCTCGCGCTCACCTTGCTCGGCGCTCGCAACCTCGTCGGTGGGCGCTTCGCTCGGGTCCCGCTTGCCCAAGCCGATCGCCGAGAAGATCCGGTCGAGGAGTCCCATCTCCGGAACAGGTTATCACCTCTCCGGCCGGTCTCTAACGGATCACGCCCAGCTCTTTGCCGACCTTGGTGAAGGCCGCGATCGCCCGGTCGATGTGCTCGGGCGCGTGGGCGGCCGAGAGCTGCACGCGAATGCGCGCCTGGCCCTTGGGGACCACCGGGTAGCTGAAGCCGATCACGTAGATGCCCTCGCGCAGCAGCTTGTCCGCGAAGGCCACGGCCAGCCGCGCCTCGCCCAGCATGATCGGCACGATCGGCGTGTCGCCCGGGCGCAGCTCGAACCCGGCCGCGCTCACGCCTGCCCGGAAGCGCTTGGTGTTGGCCTCGAGGCGGTCGCGCAGCTCGGTGGTCGAGCTCAGCGTCTTCATCACCGCGAGGCTGGCCGAGACGATCATCGGCGCCAGCGAGTTGGAGAACAGGTACGGCCGCGAGCGGTTGCGCAGCAGCGCGACGATCTCCTTGCGGCCCGACGTGAACCCACCCGACGCGCCGCCGAGCGCCTTGCCGAGCGTCGAGGTGATCACGTCCACGCGGCCCATCACATTGTTGTACTCGTGGGTCCCGCGGCCGGTCTTGCCGATGAACCCGGTCGCGTGGCTGTCGTCGACCATGACCATCGCCTCGTACTTCTCGGCGAGTTCGCAGATGCGATCGAGCTTGGCGATGTTGCCGTCCATCGAGAACACACCGTCGGTCGCGATCATGCGCAGGCGCTTGTCTTGCGTGGCCTTCAGGCGCTCCTCGAGCTCGGCCATGTCCGAGTTCGCGTAGCGGTGGCGCTCGGCCTTGCACAGGCGGATGCCGTCGATGATCGACGCGTGGTTGAGCGCGTCGGAGATGATCGCGTCTTCCTCGGAGAGCAGCGTCTCGAACAAGCCGCCGTTGGCGTCAAAGCAGGAGCTGTAGAGGATCGTGTCCTCGGTGCCGAGGAAGCGCGAGAGCGACTCCTCCAGCTCCTTGTGGCGATCGAGCGTGCCACAGATGAAGCGGACCGAGGACATCCCGTAGCCGCGCTCGTCGAGCGCGTTGCGGGCGGCCGCGATCACCTCGGGGTGGCTCGACAGGCCCAGGTAGTTGTTGGCGCAGAAGTTGAGGACCTTCGCGTCGTCGCCCGCGACGGAGATCTCGGCGCCTTGCGGCGAGTCGATGATCCGCTCGCGCTTGGTCAGGCCGGCGTCGTCGATCTCGGTGAGGATCTGGGCGTAGTGGGCTTGGGCTTGCTCGAACATTGGAGGTGTCCTGCGGGGGATGTATCACGAGCGGGCGGTGGGACGCAGCGCCAAGCTGGACAGCGCGCAACGGGCTCGCCTACAACGGGACCTGCTGGCAAGGCGGTCCGAGCAACTGGCCTGCATGCAGGGACACCTGTGCGATGACCCTCGAGGCGCTCAACTCGGCAGCGATGGCCAGCGGCCAAGGCTGTGGCGTGTGTTCGAGCGATGCGTCGACATCAACCAGGACGGCATCATCGTTCTCGATAGCTGCTCGAATGATTGCTTTCCTTCTAGCATCTGAGTCTAGGCGACATCATCCTCGGGCGGGATCTACTGCGAGTGCGGTCACCTGACGGTACACTCCCTCATGGTGAAAAAGCCACGCCGTGCCTCGATCACGATCCATGATGATCGTGTCGCCGTTGAAAAAACACTCCCCATATGCCGCGAGGTGCCCCCGGATGAACTCTGGCAGGTCTCGTCCGGCCAGCCTGAAGGCTCCGCCAAGCTTCGAGAATGAAGCTTCCGTGATGACCAGAAGTTGCGAAGAACTACACGCGGCTTGCAACCCCATTGCCGCAAATATCTCCAAATCATCCATCTCCTCCCAATTGCGAACGGCCGTCCAACTCACTGCATCGTTCGGTGCAACGGCCTCCGCGATGCCATCGGGCGATAGTTCGCTAGTCTGCACAGCCAGACGGTTGAGAGCCTCTTCCAGCGGCACCAGTTCGACCTGCAGTTCACTCGATGAGGTACGCTCGCTCATCGTCCGCCTCAATCCTCCCAGACCGCGAGCACTTTGCGCTGCTGCCAGAATTGCTCGAGCGTCCGCCCCGGCTCGATCGCGCATCGAATCGTCAGCGGGCTGAGTCGGATGCTCACCGCGTGTGACGCTCGCCCTTCCCACGAGCCAATGTCGACGACCTCGGCCCCGCGCAGCTCCAGACCGTGGCGCTGCAGATACTCGAGAATCGCCGGAACCTGCAGATCCACGCCGGAAGTCGCCTCCGCGTGGGGATTGCGGATTTGCTTCGCGGTCGCGACCAGCTCCTGCAGATCTGCGCGATGCTCCGCGAAGTGGCGCTCGTAGCTGCGGTAATAGACACTCTCGAGCGCCTCCTCCTGGCGCACGAACTCACCGTCGATCACGTAGCCCACCGCCCAGCAGTCCTCGCCGTACTTGCGATCCCACTCGCGCTGTCGCGCGGCTCGCTGCTTGAAACCACCTGCCTTCCCGATCCGCCTCTCGACCACGCGCCACGGCATCGCTTTATCTCCCGTGACACAGCATACATCATCCTCGCGCAGCGAATGCGTAGAGCAGCACGGCCGTGGCCGCAGCCACATTGATCGAATCCGACTCCGCCGCGACCGGAATCCGCACCCGATGTGCCGCCAGCTCGAGCAACGGCTCCGACAGCCCGGCGCCCTCGTTGCCGACCAGCAGCACCAGCCGCTTCGGCACCCGAAAGTGCCCGAGCTCCACCGCCCCCTGCGGCGTCGCAGCGATCACCTCGGCCCTCAGCTCGCGCGACAGCTCAGCGACCGTGCGCGGCAGATCGTCGCTAACCACGATCGGCATGCGAAACACATTCCCCACCCCGGCCCGAATCGCGAGCCGCGAGTACGGATCAGCCCCCCGAGCATCCACGACCAGCAGATCCCCCGAGAACGCAGCGACATTGCGAACCACCGCCCCGAGATTGCGAGGATCCGCGAGCTGCTCGGCGACCACGATCCGCAAGCGCTCGCGCCCGCACAAGCGCGATCGCTGCTCCTCGCTCAGCCCCACCCGCGTGGCCGGCCGCTTCGCGCACGCGAGCACGCCGCGATGAAAATCAAACCCCGCCAGCTCGGCAATCTGCGGCTTGCGCAGCTCGATCACCGGCACCCCGTCCGGCACCACCAGCCGCCCCCGCTGCCGCGGAGTACAGACGATCGACTCGACCTCGATCCCGCTGCCGAGCAACCGCTCCACGGCGAGAGCACCTTCGACGATGAAGCGCCCGGGCCCCGGCCGCAGTGCGCGATAGGGCTCCAGGCGCGGATCGTCGAGCATCACAAACTCGCGTCAGCCGACGCGACGCCCAGCCGCAGCCGCGATCGCGGACCCGACCTCGCTGCACTTGGCAGCCTTCTCATTCCCCGCCAGGTCATACGTCAGCGGCTTGCCAGCCTCGAGCACCTCGATCACCGCCGCCTCGATCGCCGCCGCAGCCTTGCCGAGCCGCTCGTCATTCTTCTGCCCGCCGAGCCACTCGAGGCCTTCCTTGACCGCGAGGATCATCGCGATCGGGTTGACCTTGTCCAACCCAGCGTGCTTCGGCGCGCTGCCGTGGATCGGCTCGAACATGCCGTGGTTCTTGCCAATGTTCGCGCCCACGGCCATGCCCATGCCGCCCTGCAGCGTCGACGCGAGATCGGTGACGATGTCGCCGAACATGTTGGTGGTGACGCACACGTCGTAGTACTCGGGCTGGCCGATCAACCACTGCGTGAAGGCGTCGACG
>DATLLB010000005.1:0-7280 GCA_035538075.1 Enhygromyxa sp. | reverse complement strand
GCCGACGCGCCGCCCGAGCCCGAGCCGCCCGCGGCGTTCGAGGCCGACTTCACCGTGCAGATCCCCGAGCCCTACACGCCGACCAAGTCACCCGACGACTATCGCTGCTTCGTGATCCCGTGGCCCGAGGATCTGACCGAGCCGGTCTACGTGACCGGTCAGATCGCGTATCCGGATCAGCAGCAGATCCTCCACCACATCATCACCTTCGTCGCGAGCCCCGGCGAGGCCGACTTCTTCATCGGTCTCGACGAAGCTGATCCGGCGCCTGGTTACGAGTGCTTCGGCGGACCCGGTGCGCTCGACTGGAGCGCGCGGTGGCTGGGCGACTGGGTGCCGGGCATCGACGCCTGGCATGCGCCGGCCGGCACCGGGATCGAGGTCGCGCCGGGCTCGATCCTGATCGTGCAGGCGCACTACAACACGCTGGCCGGCGCGCCGGTGGCCGATCAGACCAGCCTCGGCTTCCAGATCACCGACAGCGTCGAGCGGCCGGGCACCTTCGTGCCGGTCGTCAACTACGCGTGGATCATCGGCGCCGATCCGATGACGATCCCCGCCGGCGAGCCCGAGGTGCATCACTCGGTCACGCTCAATCGCAGCCACCCGCTGTTCGAGGTCACGCTCGCGACGCTCGGCGTCAGCAGCTCCGAGGAGGTCGACGTGTGGCGGGCCGCGTTGCACATGCACATGATCGGCACCCACGCGCGCCTCGCCATCAACCAGAGCGAGGGCGAGGAAGACTGCCTCGTGCAGATCGACGACTGGGACTTCAACTGGCAGGGCGACTACATGCTGCAGGAGCCGACGCCGTTCGGCGCGGGCGACCAGATGCAGCTCGACTGCTGGTACGACAACTCGGCGGCGAACCAGCCGATCATCGACGGCGAGCCGAAGGAGCCGACCACGCTCGGCTGGGGCGAGGGCACGCTCGACGAGATGTGCCTCGGGATCATCTACGCCGCACGCAAGTGATGTGCCTCAGCCGGCGGCGCGGCCGGCTGGCACCGCGAGTGCATGGTGACCGCACCGACACGGTGTGGCTCGGGATCGTCGACATCGCTCGCAGCTCAGCCACTTGATCCGTTGGATCATCATGGTGGTCGCGACGCTCGCGAGCGGGTGCGTGCACGTCCGCGACTTTCGAGCGCCGAGCGAGCGCATCACTCCGAACACGGCCTACGCCGAGCATTCGCGGGTGCGTGTCGACGCGGACCTACTCGCCGCCGATCCGCACACCTTCGTGCTCAACCTCGGGCTGACCGTCGCGGCGATCCGCAGTCGCCTCGATTTCGCCGTCAACCTCGCCCACGGTGCGCTCGGGGTCGTCAATCTCCAGTCGAAGTTCACGATCATCGACTCGCGCTGGTACGCGCTGGGTGGACGGGTGGGGATCATCTACGCCAATCCGCGCACCTTTTATGTGCTGCCGCGAGCGCTGCGACGCGAGCTCGGCGGCTTTCATCTGGTCTCGGCGCCGGTCGAGCTGTGGCACAGCTTTCCGATCAATCGCTGGTTCGCCGCGCACCTGGGCATGAGCTACCGCGCGACCGGTCTTCGCGGTGAGTACAGCGGCGACGAGCTGTTCGTCGACACCAGCGTGGCCCAGCGTGGGTTCGCCTTGATTCCATACCTCGACTTCTTCATCGCGCGTCGGGTGGCGCTGCGGCTCGGCGCTCGGCTGCCGATCGTCACGCAGGTGGTCGAGGCGACCGAGCTGCAGCGACAGCTCGAGCCCGAGCTGATCGTCGGCGTGCGCTCGGTCGAGTGGCTGCGGCGGCCGTTCGCGCGCACGGTCGTGCTGCAGCTCGGCGCCGAGACTCGCTTCGGTCGCCACACGCACTTGCTGCTGGGCGTGAACGTCTGGGCGTTTCGGCCGATCGCACCCACTCCGATCATGCCGTGGCTGAGCTTCTATTGGAGGTTCAAGTGAGGCGGCTGTGCGCGACCCTGATGCTCGCGCTCGGCTGCACGCCCGAGCTCGAGCCGATCCGCTGGCAGCCGATTGACATCGACGCGCTGCGCCAAGCGATCGAAAATCCGACCGGGTTCGTCGACGAGGCCAGCGCCAACGAGGTCGCGGCTGCGATCGTGCAGCGCAACGAGCCCTACCGGGTGCTCGCGGAATACCTGCACGGCGTGTTCATGGGCGCCGAGTCGGGCGAGGTCGGGCCGCCGTGGCTGGTCCCGCAGGCGCTCGCCGGCACCAGCGTCTATGTGATGGTCGCCTGCCCGGGCCCGCTCGATGACTTCGCGGAGCCGTTCGCTCACGGCAGCATGCGCATCGACTCGCCGACGCTCGACGCGGAGGTCATCTCGACCTTCGCCGTGCGCGGGCAGCTGCGCCTGAGCTTCACCGCCTGCGAGATCGACGAGTACGTGTTCGAGGGCACCGCTCGGGCTTTCCACGACAGCGATCCGCACGAACTCGGGCTCACGCCCGAGCTCGACGTGGCGTGGCTCGCCCAGCCCGATCAGCCCTACACGCTGCGCGAGCCGGTGCTGCTGGACGCCGCCGGTCGCGTCAGCGCGCTGTTCGAGCTGAGCTCGGGCGAGACGCTGGCGCTCGACTGGTACGTCACCCAGGTCGAGCTGCACCTGCGCGGCCGCAACGGCGAGCTGCTGTGCACGATCGTCGACAGCTCGCTCGACTGCGTACCACCTTGACGCGGCCGCAGGCGGTCGTGGCAAGCACGTTGCTCCGCGCCGGTCGTCCGGGCTAATGTCCTGCTCGACGTGCCCGCCTCCGACATCCCCGGCGTCACCGCCTTCGCGTTTGCGCGGCTGCTGACCCCCGATCCGGGCACCGACACGCTCTCGCTCACGCGCGACGGGCACCTGCTCGTCAACGTCGCCGGCGAGACCATGACGCGCACCGACGCGCTGCTGATCTGCAGCGAGAACCTCGAGATCCGCCCGCTCAACCGGCGCATGCAGGGCCGAGCGGTGCCCGACGTGTTTCGCCGGCTGGCCTCGCTCGAGGGCGAGGGCTACCTGATCATCTCGCGCGAGCATGAGCGCTTCTATCCGCTCCGGCTCGAGCGCGATCTGTGCTTCTTCGTCGAGCCGCTGCTGTGGGCGCTCGACGCCACGCTGATGTGGGACGTCGGCATGTTGCCGGGCTCGCGCGAGAACGACCCGATCCCGCTGGTGCGGGTCGCTGGCGAGGGCATGGTCGCGCTGCGGGTGGCCGGCGAGCTGGTCGCCGTGAAGGTCTCGCCCGAGCGACCGCATCGCGTGCATGCGAGCGGCTTCGTCGGGTGGGTCGGCAACGTCGTGCCTTCGGCCGAGCGCGGCAGCCCGTTCTTGCGCTGCGAGGGCGAGGGCGCCGTGTTCGTCGCGTTGCCGGGCGACCGCTCCAGCGCGCCGGATGCTGGGACCAAGATCGACGAATCGGCGGACGAATGATCGGCTCTGGTTCCACGACAACATCGCGGGGCAAGCCGCGCCGCAGGCGTCCGCGGCTCGAGGGCTTCAAGCGGGAGATCCTCAATTTGCCGAACCTGATCACGGTCGGTCGGATCTTCATGATCCCGCCGATCCTGATGCTGGTCGACAAGACCGACCCGTTCAAGGGCTTCCTGGCCATGGCGCTGTTCCTGATCGCCGGCGGCCTCGATCTACTGGATGGTTGGCTGGCGCGGCGGCGCGGGCTCGAGACCTTCTTTGGCAAGTTCGCCGATCCGCTGGCCGACAAGATCCTGGTCATGGCGCTGCTGGTCTACCTCGCCGCCGAGGGCCGCATGCCAGCGTGGTTGATCGTGGTCCTGCTCGGGCGCGAGTTCTACATCTCCGGGCTGCGCACGCTGGCGATCGCCGAAGGCGTCGAGATCGCCGCCGGAGCTGGCGGCAAGGCCAAGACCAGCTTTCAGGTGATCGGCATCGCCTGCGTGCTGATCTACTTCCCGTATCGTGCGCCGTGGGGCGGCTGGATCCGCTTCAACGAGATCGGCCTGCTGCTCTTGTATGTCTCGGCCGTGCTCTCGGTCTGGAGCGCGGTCACGTACACGCAGGGCTTCATCGCTGCGCTCGCGAGCAAGACCGAAGAAGTGAGCGACGACGACCACGACCACCGGTGAGCAGCCGCCTGCACGGGGCCAGAGGTCCCGAACCACAGAACAGCGGCGGGCGCACCGGCGCGATCGCGGACGCATCTAACGTTTGCGGCAGTTCGAGACTGGGGGTTAAATGCTCGTAGAGTGACACACGACATCCCCCACGATCTCGACATCAGTTTGGCCAGGCTCGCCGCGAAGAAGGCCGCCGAAGCCTACGGGAAGCGCTTCGCCGAGTACGACTACAAAGCCACGTGGGTCAGTGAGAATCGCGTCGAGCTGGGGTTCACGGTCGTGGG
Organism: Enhygromyxa sp.; assembly: GCA_035538075.1. Classification (GTDB taxonomy): domain Bacteria; phylum Myxococcota_A; class Polyangia; order Nannocystales; family Nannocystaceae; genus Plesiocystis. Next base: position 2,926 of record DATLLB010000005.1, on the reverse strand, counting down.
TAGGCGGCTCGAGGGCGCGATGAACATCAAGTCCGACCGCCTCGAGCTCGAGCTCGACGTGCCGCTCATGCTCCGGCCGTTCCGCGGCAAGGCCCTCGAGATCATCGAGAAGGAAGCCCGCAGCTGGATCGACAAGGCAAAACGGGGCGAGCTGAGTCAGTAGCGAGGCGAATCCGAGTCTCGGCGCCGACGCAAGATCTCGATGCACGAGCGTCGGAGTCGAGCGCGTGACTTCGGGCCGGGCGGCTCGCCCTTCACTCGCGCTTGCTGGCGACCGATTGTCCTGCTACGTGGATGCGCGAGCGAGGTAGCACGTCGTCACCCACGACGAACCCCATGTCCCTGCGGGTCCTGGTCCTTCACAATCTGGATTTCGATGAGTCGGCCGCCCCCAGCGGAGGGGCCGAAACGGGCGATCTCGCGGACGTCGGGGTCGCAGCCCGAGCCGAGGTCGCAGGCGTTGCTCGGGCCGTGAGTGACGCCTTGGTCGAGCGCAACGCATCGGTGCACCTCCGAGCGGTCCGCAGCGTCGGCGAGGTCGTCCAGGCGGTCCGGCAGTTCGCAGCCGACGTCGTGTTCAACCTCTGCGAGTCGCTGTCGGGTGATGCTCGCTACGAATCGAGCGTCGCGGCGATCCTCGAGCGCCTCGGAGTGCCGTACACCGGCTCGCGGGCGCAGTGCCTGCGGCTGTGCCTCAACAAGCAGGCCTGCGGCGAGGTGCTGCGGCGTGCCGGCGTGCCGGTGCCCGAGGCCGTGCTGATCGACGAGCAACTGGACGTGCCGCCCAAGCTCGGCTGGCCGCTGATCCTCAAGCCAAACAGCGAAGACGGATCGACTGGCATTTGGAGCAGCTCGGTGGTCCGTGGCCCCGGCGCCTACGCCGAGGCGCTCGCGCGCTTGCGAGCCGCTGGTCTCGCGCCGGTCATCGCCCAGCGCTACGTCGAGGGTCGTGAGATCAACGTGGCGCTGCTCGGCGAGCAGCCGCGGCGGCTGCTGCCGATCAACGAGATCGACTTCGCCGAGATGCCGGCCGAGCTGCCGCGCATCGTCAGCTACGAGTGCAAGTGGATCGACGGGACCTCGGAGTGGCGGGGGGCGCGAGTGGTCCCGGCCGAGCTCGAGCCGGCCACCGCCCGCGCCGTCGCCCGCCTCGCACGGGCGGCCGCGGAGGCGGTCGGGATGGGCTCGTACGGTCGCGTCGACTTCCGCATCGACGCGCAGGGGCGGCCGTGGGTCGTCGACGTGAACCCCAATTGTGCGCTCGCGCCCGACGCCGGATTTGCGACCTCGGCGACGCGGGCCAGCCTGAGCTACGCCGACCTGATCGCCACGATCGTCGAGGCGGCGATCGATCAACGTTCCTGGCCCGAGCCCGCGCGGGTGGTCCCCTCGCGGCGAGGGCCTCGCCTCGTGCCTGCGGCACCGCTGCCGCTACCGGTCCCGGTCTGACGAAGAGCTCGGATGCACACGATCGAACATCAGCTCTGCGCAGCCCACCGCGAGCAGATCGAGCAGATGCTGCGCGCGACCGAGTCGCTCAACGACGAGGAGGTCGCGGTCGCGCTCGAGCTCGTCGATCTGACGCTCGAGCAGCCGAGCCAGTCCGACTATCGCTTCCTGCTCGCGTTCGGCTCCAACGGTCTGGCCGGCTACCTCTGCTACGGGCAGACGCCGATGACCGAGGGCACCTACGACCTCTACTGGCTGGTCACGCACCCGGACCAGCGTCGCCGCGGGGTCGCGCGAGCGCTGGTCGTCGCGCTCGAGGAGCGCCTGCGCAGCGAGGGCGCGCGGCTGATCCGGGTCGAGACCTCGAGCCAGGAGGGCTACGGCGCCGCGCGGCGGTTCTACCGAGCCTGCGCCTACGAGGAGAGCGCCGTCCTGCGCGAGTTTTATCGGCCCGGCGACGATCTGATCATCTTCACCAAGCGGCTGCAGGCCGAGCCCCCCGCGTGCGAGGGGGAGTCGGACGAGATCAGCGGCGACTTCGAGGGCGTCTACGAGCTCGCGTTCAGCTACCGCGACTTCGAATTCGAGCGCGACTTCCTGCGCGCCTGCTCGCGCACGCACGGCCGCGGCGAGCCGCTGCGTGTGCTCGAGTGGGCGTGCGGGCCCGGTCGGCACCTGCAGTGCTTCGCGGCCCTGGCCAAGGTCGAGTGCGTCGGCGTCGATGCCTCGGCGGCGATGGTCGATCTCGGTCGCCGGCGCCTCGGCAGCTCCGCGGCGGTTCGGATCGAGCGCGGGGACATGCGCGAGCACGTCGTGACCCCGCCGGTCGACCTCGCGTTCACGACGCTGTCGTCGATCCACGTGCTCGCCAACCCGGCCGACCTCGTCGCGCACCTGAAGACCTGCGCCGAGTCACTGCTGCCCGGTGGCGTCTACGTGATCGAGGCGACCCATCCGCGCGATCTCGGTCCGGGCGGCGCGGCCTCGACCAACTGGGAGCAGCGCCGCGGTGAGGTGTGCGTGACCGGCCGCTTCGCGCTCGACCTGCGCGCGCGCGTGGGCGAGCAGCTGCCCGTCACGCTCGAGCTCGCCTACGAGCACGGCGAGCGGCAGCGCGAGTATCGAAGCAAGACCAAGTGGCTGGTGCCGGAGCTCGACACCTGGCGCACGCTGGTCGGCGAGGTGCCGGAGCTCGAGATCGCCGGGATGTACGGCGACTTCGATCTGCACACGCCCGCCCACGCGGTCACGGCCTGGCGCCTGCTGCTGGTCCTGCGCCGGCGCTGAGTCTCAGGCCGCGCCTTCGACCGACTTCTTGTCCGCGTCGCTCTTGCTGGCGGCCGGCTCGTCCTCGGCGCCGTGGAAGTGCAGGTACACGAGCAGCAAGCCCACGCCGCAGACCAGCGAAGAATCGGCGACATTGAAGATCGGCCAGTACTTGCCCGCCGACCAGTTGTAATAGAACTGCAGGAAGTCG
>DATLLB010000004.1:0-3255 GCA_035538075.1 Enhygromyxa sp. | reverse complement strand
AGGGTTGACACCACGCGAGCGCGACTCCACGTAGGTGCCCCGGATCAAAGGCGGGTCCGTGGAGATCAACTGAGGCTCGATGGCTGCGCTGCTGTGGGACGTGCAGGAGGAGCACCTCAGCGAGGCCGAGTTTTGCTTCGAGACCTGGGACCGCTCGCTGTCGTCGCCGCTCTACTCGCTCGCCGACGTGCGCGACGGTCCCGAGGAGCGGCTGATGGCCCACACCATGGGCTTGGTCGTCGGCGGGCAGCCGGTCTTCGATCGGCTGGTGCGACCGGTGCTCGACGAGGATCTCAACGACGATCGCTACCGCACGGCTGCGGCTGCGCTGGCGCTGCTCGATGGGGCCGGACGCGAGGCGCCGGACCTCGTGCTCTCGTACTTGCCGCGTGCGCGCGGCGAGGGTGGTTGGGGGCTCATTCGTGCGCTGCAGGTCTCGCGGCGCACCGACTTGGTCGAGCGCATGCTCGCGGAGCTGCCCGAACTCGACGGGCCGGCGCTGGGCGGTCGACTCGAGGCGCTGGCCGGGCGCGGCGTGGATGTCGGCAAGCGCCTGCAGATCTGGTTGAAGCATGAGCACCCGGCGATCCGCCGCATCGGCGCGTGGCTGGCTCGGCACTCGACTTCATCCAAGGTCTTGCGTCGCTTGCTGCCGCTGATGCGCGAGGGCGATCCGTGGCTGCGCGCGGCGGCGATCGAGAGCGCGCTGATCCGCGGGTTGCCGGGCTCGTGGGAGGTCGCGCTCGAGGTCGCGTTCGATCGTCAGACACCGCCGCCGCTGCGTGGGCCTGCGCTCGCGTGGGTGGCCATGCAAGGCGACGCGGGCGTGCACGCGCGGCTGCTCGCGGCGTTGGCCTCGCGACCGGATCCCGAGCTCCTGTGGGCGGCCGGCGTGATGGGGCGGCCAGACGCGGTGGCCGTGGCGATCGAGCTGCTCGATCACGATCGCCTCGGTCGGCTCGCGGGTGAGGTCGTGAGCACGGTCCTCGGGCTCTCGACTCGCGACGATCGCTACTGGCTCGACGATGGCGCGCACGGATCGTTCGGCGCCGATCCGGACGAGGCGCTGCCGAGCCTGCCATCCGACCCGCTCGACGCCGATCTGATCCCGCCCGAGGAACGCCGGCTGCGAGCGCCCGACGCTCGAGCGATCCGCGAGTGGTGGATGGACGCCGAGCTCGAGTACTCGCCGGCGCTGCGCTACTTCGGCGGTCGCCCGCTCGATCATGCGAGCATCCTGCAGGCCCTGCGAGAGGCACCGATGCGCCAGCGTCATCACCTCGCGCTCGAGCTGGCGATCCGCAGCGCCGGCGCAGCGCAGCTCGACACCCGCGCCCCCGCACGCACGCAAACCCAACAGCTCGCGGCGATCTTCGCTACATTGCGGGATGGCATCGGTCCCGAGCTCGACTTCCAGGGCGGCCTGCCGCTGATGTGACGCCATGGCACTGACGGTCTTCGCCGAGCAGATGGGCTTCTTCCACAAGGGCAGCGCGGGCATCGGCATCGCGCCGCTCGACGTGTGCCTGTCGCCGCCGCCCGGCCCGGTGCCGATCCCCTACACCAACGTCTTGTTCGCCAAGGATCTGATCAAGGGCAGCAAGACCGTGCGCATCGACGGCGAGCCCACCTTCTTGGAGAACTACTCCGAGACTTCGACCAGCATCGGCGACGAAGGTGGCACGCTCGGCGGCAGCGTCGTGACCGGGGTGATCCTCGGCAAGGGCTACTTCATGGTCTGGTCGATGACCGTGCAGATCGAGGGCCTCGGCGTGTGCCGGCACGGCGACATGATGGGCCACAACAGCGCCTCGGCCCCGCCCTCGTGCATCGACGCGGCCGCGATCGCCAAGTCCTCGGTCGTCAGGGCTCCGACGCCGCCTCCGGTCGCGGCTCGTCGCGCTGCGCAGGCCAAGGTCATGCAGGCGACCGGGCCCGGCAAGTCCGAGCCCAAGCCGGCGATCCCGTGCGACTTCGCCAAGGTTGCGATCGGCTGCAAGCACGGCCGCGGGCCCTACGAGTTCAGTTACGCGGGCGCGATCAAAGACAACCTCGCGCGGCCCAAGTCGCGGCCCTTCAACCCCAACATTCAGGTGATCGCCGGAGCCAAGGACGACGACGCCGACATTGTGAAGATCGAGCTCAGCGGCGGCCCCGGCTACGGCTGCGGCAAGACCCACCCGCACGTGGTCATCACCGATCGCTCGACCGGCGAGAAGCAGAAGCACCACGGCAAGACCAAGATCGAGCTGAAGGCCAAGTGCAAGGCGATCGAGCTGCCGGTGTTCGCCTACATGAGCCCGGGGGCCGTGCTCGCGTACTTTTGGTTCTCGCCCAAGACCACCAATCGCTATGTGATCGAGGTCGAGGCCTGCGGGGTCGCGGCCGATCGCACGCCCGGCTTTCGCAAGCTCTCGCGCGCGCTCGATGTGTTCCCGCGCGACACCTACAAGTTCTCGTTCTCGATCCCCACGGTGGTCAATCGCGCCTACACCAACAGCGCTGCGAAAGCCCTGCAGCCGAATGCCAAGTGGGTCGACGGTAAAGAGGATGGTTGGGACAAGAAGTCGGCCTACAACCAGGGCCACCCCATCTCCAACCCGATCAAGGAAGCCGGCGCCAGCATCTCGCTCACGCGCAACGGCGGCGATCTGAAGGCCACCGCCACGCTCGGGCAGATCGTCAAGGCGCTGGTCAATGTCCAGAATCAGATCCAGTCGACCATGAACTTCATCCGCGACTTTCAGCCGCAGGTCGGCTGGAAGTTCGTGTTCACGATCGGCTTCTTCAAGGGCGATCTGGCGCTCGAGTGGGGCGCCAAAGAAGGCAAGGATCACACCGTCTTTCGCTGGTGGAAGCTCGAGGCCGAGCTGACGCTGATCTCGCTCGAGCTCGAGGCCAGCTTCGGCGTCGACTTTCGCGTGTGGAAGGTGTTCTCGGTGACCGCGGTGATCTTCGGCAAGGTCAGCGGCGAGGCCAAGCTCAGCGGCAGCTTCGAGGCCACGCAGGACGAGCCGAGCTGGGAGACCAAGGTCGGCGCCGAGCTGGCCGGCGAGCTCGGCATCAAGGCCGCGCTCGGAGCCGACTGGGTCGCCGCCGAAGGCAAGTTCGCGCTCGGCTTCCCGTTCGAGGCCACGCCCAACGTGCACGAGCAAGACGGCTTCGGCATCGACTGGAAGCTCGAGTGCTCCGGGCTCTCCGCCAAGCTCAAGGGCCAGATCAAGTTCGCCGGCAACTTCACGAAGACCATCGAGA
>DATLLB010000003.1:0-9325 GCA_035538075.1 Enhygromyxa sp. | reverse complement strand
ATCGATCACGACAACGTGGTGCGGATCGTCGACTCGGGCATCACCGACGCCGGCGCGCCGTACTTCGTGATGGAGCTGCTCGACGGCCGCAACCTCGCCGAGATCCTGCGCGACGAAGGCCCGCTGCCGTGGCCGCGCGTGCGCAGGCTGGCGCTGCAGATCGCCGCCGAGCTGGAGGCCGCGCACCGCAAGGGCATCGTCCACCGCGACGTGAAGCCGGCCAACTGCATCGTGATCCCTTCCGATGGCGGGGGCGAGCGGCTCAAGGTCTGCGACTTCGGCATCGCCAAGCTCGACGCCGGACCCAGCGACCAAAAGGCCCTGACCAAACCCGGCACGCTGGTCGGCTCGACCCGCTACATGGCGCCCGAGCAGTTCGTGTCCGGCCAATCCACGCCGCGCAGCGACATCTATGCGCTCGGCATCATGATCCACGAGCTGCTGATCGGCGCCCCGCCGTTTCGCTCGAAGAACCCGATGGAGGTCGTGAGCATGCACGTGCGCGACCAACCGCCGTCGGTCGCTAGCCTGCGCCCGGAGATCCCCGAGGTCGTCAGCGACTTCGTGCTGACCTGCCTGGCCAAGCGGCCCGAGCAGCGCTTCGCCGACATGAGCGAGCTGCGAGCCACCCTCGAGGCGCTGCCGGTCGGGGACTTGCTGGTTGGCGCGGGCCCACGCGCGGCCGTGCCTCCGCGCTCGATCCCGCCGACCGAGATCATCGACCGCCCCGAGGGCGCCAGTCAGAGCGTGATCACGGCCTTCATCGATCCGCCGACCGAGATGATGGACGCGCCGTCGCTCGACGACGACGAGCAGCCGCGCAAGCGCAAGCGTGGACCGGCGACCGGGAGCTTCGAGCAGCCGCTCGACGCCGAGCGCAACAACACGTGGCTGATCGTCGCCGTCTTGGTGACGCTCGCGCTCGCGGCCGCCGCGGTCTACATCGCCAGCTGACCGCCGCGACGCAGCGTCTCGCGTTACGTGGTCACGTAGGCCCGCGCGGCCGCCGAACCGGCGCCGCGCGTAGCCCTGAGCACGATCTGGAGCGGGCCCCCGATCGGCGAGGGGTTCATCCAGGGCCCACCGCTGTCGCGGCCACCGAGCACGGCGGTGGGGCCTTGCGTGCTCGACTGCGCCAGGATCCGCGCGGGCAGTCCCGGTTCCTGTGCGACGAGCAGGATGTCGAGCTGCTCGATGCCGTCACCGACCGCGATGATCGTGTAGCCCTTGCCCGCTTGGATCTCGATGAGCTGCTCGAGCACGTAGCCCTGCTCGAAGTGACCGCCGAAGATGCTGCCGTCGGGCGCCATCCCAGGTGCTTCGCTCACGCAGAGGTCCATCAAGATGGGTGTGGCCGCGGCGGCTTGGCCGGGAGTGAGGGGCGTTGCATATCCGGCGGGTGGCGGAGGAGGTGGAAAGCTCGCAATGTTCGAGGCCATGACGCAGTGGTTACCCGAGCTCAATACGTGAACAAGCAGCGCGTGATCGGGATGCCGACATCCTTGCTCACGTACAGGTAGTACGCCTGCCCCGGCACCAGCTCCTGCGGCGCGCCGTCGATCGGGTAGCGCTGGCTCATGCCGACCGGCAGCTGCCCGTACACGACCTCGCCGCTGCCGATCGGCTCGCCGCCGTCCCACGGCACGTCGATCCGCCACAAGGTCCCCATCGGCAGATCGAGGTTGGGCGGCACCGTCGGGCTCTGGCTTTCGGCCTCGAGCACGTACACGTAGCGCGCGAGCCCGCCGGTCCACACCACGCGCCCGTCGGGCTCGACCCCCTCGCCGCTCTCGCAGGCCTCGGGCTCGTAGACCAGCTGATCGTAGAGCGGCCCGCCGAACGGCTCGGCGTCGGCGAAGTCGGCCTCGCCCTTGCCGCGGTAGGCCAGCTCGGCGGCAAAGAACGCGACCATGCGCTCGGGGTCGGTGGTCGGGAAGCCCGAGTGGATGCGATCGAAGCCGTTGTTGTCGGCCGGGTCGTAGGCCCCGAACGCGACCGAGTTGACCCACCCAGCTCCGAGCGCGAGCCCGGAGTCGTAGAACGAGCTCATCCAGTTGTTCGGGGCCTCGACGTACCAGTTCGACGGACCCGAGGGCGCGTCCTCGGAGTGACAGCACACGCACGCGCTAGCCTCGATCTGCTCGCGCACCCATGTGAGCTCGGCGACGTAGCTCGGATCGTCGAGCCGCGGATCAGGCTCGGCCGGGGCCGGGTTGGACGGCGCGCCGTAGTAGGGTCGCTGCGTGTAGATCACCTCGCACGAGGCGTAGTCCTCGAAGCGGCGGCCCTCCTCGGTGCTCGCCGAGATCGCTTGCCAAGTGCAGACCTGCCCGCCCTCGCTCTGGCCGGCGGGCTCGCCCGGCAGCGGATCGACGCACACCCGCGTGGGCTGGATGAAGACCTTGCCGCCTCCGCCTCCGCCTCCGCCCTGCCCCTCGCAGATCGGCTCGGGCTCCCAGTTGCCGCCGCCGAAGGTCTCGCAGCCGGTCGCCTGCAGCGAGCAGCTCGACGGGTCGGTGCCGTACACGACGATCTGCTGCTCCCAGTCGGTCAAGGCATCAAGCACGCAGCGGCCGAGCGTGTCCTCGTCGGCGCAGGGCTGGCCCGGAGCGAGGTCGCCCGAGACCTGCGCGCAATCGGCCGCGGTTTCAGCGTTTGTCCAAGCTTCACCGATGTAGTCCCGACACTCGGGCCCGCTGGTGAAAGGACTCGTGTAGCTGCAGCTGTCGTGCGACTCCCCGTCCCCGTCTCCGTCGCCGGGGCCATCTCCGTCCCCATCGCCCGAATCCTCGCCAGTAGAAGGGTTTTCGGACGAGTCGTCCGCCAGCGACGAGTCGTCCGAGCAAGCCAGTGCCAGGAGCGGAAGAGCGAACAGCGAAACGCGCAACGCGGTGTTCATGCCAGCGAGTCTGACAAAGGTTTGTTCATCTGTAAACAGTTAGTCCAATCTATAGGCATCTTGCGTCCAATCTAGAGGCGCAGAAACGCGAGCGCGTGGCGAAGCCCCGTCCAGGGCTCGGCCACGCGCGCAGGTCACGTGATCGTCTAGCTCAAGCGAGCGGCCGAGCTCATCGGAGTCGGTTGCTCGCGCTTGTTGAGCTCGGCGGCCGCGTCGGGATGGATCTCCAGCTCCGCGACCCCACCCGGCAGCAACAACGCGGTCACCGGCGTGCCCTCGGGGATCACCGTCCCGTCATGCCGGGCGATCTTCGGCACCGGATGCTTGGCCTCGTGCAGGTCGAGCCGCTTCTCGAGATCGGCCGCCAGCTCGGGCGGCACCTCTTTCCAGCCCAGCCGACCGCGGCACTTGGGGAACTTCGAGCAGCCCAGCCACGGCCCGCGCTTGCCCTTGCGGAGGTTGAGCGGCGACTTGCACTTCGGGCACTCGAGCCCCTCTTCGGTCGCGATCACCAGCGGCGGCACGGCCGGGTACTTGATGTTGCCCTTGCGATCGAGGTTCAGCACGAAGCTGCTGTCGGGGTAGTTCTCCGAGGCCAAGAACGGCCCGAACCGACCGTTGCGCAGCTCCATGCTCGAGCCGTCCTCGGGGTTGAGCACGTCGACGCGCTCGGGCAGCAGCGGCCGCCCGCGCCGATCGATCGGCGCCGCGTAGTCGCACTCGGGGTAGGTCGTGCACGACAGGAACCGGCCGTTGCGACCGAACCGGTAGCAGGTCCGCGAGCCGCACTTCGGGCACTTGTAGATGGCCGGCTGGATCTCGGCCTTGGCGTGCGACAGGCCCTCGTGGGCCTCGTCGAGCGCGGACGAGAAGGACCCGTAGAAGCGGCGCAGCATCGCCACCCAGTCGACCTTGCTCTCCTCGACCTCGTCGAGCTCGCTCTCCATCTGCCGCGTGTAGCCGACGTCCATCAGATCGGGGAACGCCTCGATCAATTTGTCGGTCACGACCTCGCCGAGGTCGGTCGCGTAGAAGCGACGGTCGCGTTGCTCGACGTAGTTGCGGTTCTGGATGACCGCGATGATCGACGCGTAGGTCGACGGCCGGCCGATCCCTTCGGACTCGAGCGCCTTGACCAGCGAGGCCTCGGTGTAGCGCGGCGGCGGGCTCGAGAATTTCTGCTGCGGATCGATCTCGAACGGCGCGTAGACGTGGCCTTGCTCGACCTCGGGCAGCGTCTGCTCGTCGCTGGCCGTGGGCACGCCCGTGGCCCGATAGAAGCCGTCGAACGCGAGCACGCGACCGCTGGCACGCAGCACCGCGCCGGTGTCCTTGTCCTTGCGGTGCAGCAGCACGCTGGTCGAGTCCCACTTCGCGGGCGTCATCTGGCAGGCGACGAAGCGGCTCCAGATCAGCTTGTAGAGCTTGTAGTGCTCCTCGGCCCGCGGCCCGTGCAGCTGCTTGCGGACGGCCTCGGGGTCGCGCATGACCTCGGTCGGGCGGATGGCCTCGTGGGCCTCCTGCGCGTCCTTGTTGCTCGAGGTGTAGCTGAGCGGTTGCTTGGGCAGGTACGCGTCACCGTAGCGCTTGCCGATGAACCCACGGGCGGCGTTGACCGCCTCGGGCGAGAGGTGGGTCGAGTCCGTCCGCATGTAGGTGATCAGCGCGACCTGACCCTCGCCGCCGAGCTCGACGCCCTCGTAGAGATCCTGAGCGAGCCGCATGGTCCGCTGGGCCGAGAACCCGAGCTGGTTGGCCGCGGCCATCTGCAGCGTCGAGGTGATGAACGGCGGCGACGGCTTGGTGCTCGACTGCTTGGTCTCGATCTTCCCGACCTCGTAGCGAGCGTCGGCGTCGAGGGTGCCCTGCACCGACCGAACGAAGCGCGCCGGACCCTTGCCCTCGGGATCCTCGACGGTCGTGACCTCGACGTCGCGCATGCCGACGGCCGTGGCCACGCGCCTGACCTCGTCCGACAGATCGCGCGGACTGTTGGCCGCGCAGCCGAGCTTGAAGCGCTCACCGCCGAGCTCGAACAGCTCGGTCGCGATCGAGGCGTGCTCGGCCATCCACTGGTTCTGCAGCTTCTTGTTCGGGCCCTTGCCCTTGTCGTCGAGCTTGTCGAGGAACGCCTGCCACTGCTTGGCGAGCTTGGGCGCGACCGCGGGATCGCTGGCCAGGCGCACGTCGACCTTCCAGCTCTCGTCGGGGATGTGCGCCTCGATCTCGCGCTCGCGCTCGACGATCAGCCGGACCGCGACCGACTGCACGCGCCCGGCCGAGAGCCCGCGCGCCACCTTCTTCCAGAGCAGCGGCGAGGCCTGATAGCCGACGATGCGATCGAGGATCCGCCGCGCCTGCTGGGCGTTGACCATGTCGAGATGGATCGCGCGCGGCTTGGCGAACGCGCGCTGGATCTCGTCCTTGGTGATCGCGTTGAACACCACCCGCTTGGCGACCTTGGGATCGACGTCGAGCACCGTCGCGAGGTGCCACGCGATCGCCTCTCCCTCGCGGTCGAGGTCGGTCGCAAACCAGATGTCCTTGGCCGCCTTCGCGTCGCGCTTGAGCTCGGCGACGGTCTTGGTCTTCTGGCTCAGGATTTCGTAGGTCGGCTGGAAGTCGTTCTCGAGGTCGACACCCGGCACCGGCTGCTTCGCGCCCTTGGGCGAGCGGCTCGGGAGATCGCGGATGTGGCCGACCGAGGCCCGCACCACGAAGTCGTCGCCGAGATACTTGTTGATGGTCTTGGCCTTGGCCGGACTCTCGACGATCACCAGCTGCTTGCCGACCGCCGCCGACTTGCCCGGCGCCGCGCGGACCGTCGCCACCGTCGAGCCGTTCGAGCTCGCCTTCGCAGGCTTGCTCTCGCTCGACTTGGCCTTGGCCACCTTCTTTGCCTTGGCCGGCTTCTTCGCCTCCGCCGGCTTCTTCGCCGGGCTCTTCTTCGCCTTTGCGGCCGGCTTCTTCGCCTTCGCGGCCGGCTTCTTCGCCGCGGCTTCGGGCTCTTCGGCCGCCGAGCGGCGGGGCGACGGCTTGCCGACCGCCTTCGTCGTCTTCTTCTTCGCCGCAGCCTTGCTGGTCTTCTTCGCGGTCTTCTTGCTGGCGGTCTTGGCCATGGGGGCTGGCTTTCGGGTGCTGTCCGAGGGACGGGTTCAGCCGCGGTACGGCGTGAAGAGAGCTCGCGTCGAGCGCACGTCCGAGCGGATCAGACTTTAATAGAGGTGGGGGCTCGGCCCCGTCGGGGCAGCATCGATGCGCTCAGCCCTCGCCGCTGTCAACCCAGTGCGCGTCCCCAGCCTAATAACCCGCGATACTCCTGCGATCGCAGGACGGCGCATCATTCGCGGCCACAACTCGGCGCGACTTACGCCTGCACCCAGTCGGGCGAGACCAAATCAGACCCCCTCGGGGGTCACCACGTGCGGGCCGACAACTACGTGCCGATCCGCTTCGCTCGCAAAGCGAGCGAACGGCCGCGAAGCGGCCGCCCGCGGCTCAAACTGAGGTGACCGCGGGGGGCTAAGGACAGGTGCGACCTTCGGCGTCGTTCATTTGCTCGCACGCGTCGCGGTATTCGGGCACGGTCAGCGGACAGGCGCCGCTCTGACAGAAGCCGCGCTGGTTGGCCACGCTCAGCCGACGGAAGCACGCGTTCTCGAGCTCCTTGTTGCCGGCCGCCGCCGCGACGAAGTCACGACAGCCGCTGCCGTTGGGGCTCTGGTGCGTGTCGTGATCGCTGGTGCTCCAGTCGGAGGCGTTGACACCTCCGAGGCCCATGATGTCGGTGCCGGTGACCGGCCGATAGCAACCGCTGTCACCGAGATCCGGATCGAGCACGCAGTCGAGCGGACCGAGCTCCTGCGTTTGGCAGCACACGGTCCCCGAGCCGCACACGTCCGCCACCTGTCCGCTGTCCCAGGTCGGATTGCACGGCAGCGGACAACCCTGGCCCGAGCCCACGTCCTGGATCGCCGCGCTCAGCGGCACGACCGAGAGGTCGATGCAGAAGCCCGACGTGCTCAGGTGATTGTTGGGACCCGAGAACAGCGGCGTCCCGGTTCCCTCCCCGCCCATGTAGGCCGGCAGCACCGCCAGGTCGGTATCGGCGAGATCGATCGCCGCAGCGTCGTCCGAGCAGCAGACATATTTGCCACTGCCGCTGGCGAACTTGTCCGTGGGGCAGTTGGGCTCGCTGGGATCGCAGCGAAACGACGTGATCGGGTAGGAAGGATCGCAGGCCGTGGCCAACAAACCGGCCCCCACGAACGCAGAGGTGTAGACGAGGAGGGTGCTCAGCCAGCGCGTCACAGCCGGACTCTAACAACTTTATCCCCCCACAGCCAAATCAGTGTTTGCCACGCACGACCGCTTCGCGGTCGGTCGCGAGCTGCGCTCGCTCGGTGGGCTGGTTCGTAGTCCTCGACGGCTCGCGCTGCCCCCCAGAGGGGGGCTGTTGCTTCACGCCGAGGCCATTGCAGGCCTCAAGGAAACTCGACGCTGTCGCAGCCGCTGCGGCCTTCGGCGTCGTTCTTCTGTTCGCACGCGTCGCGATACGCCGGCTGCGCTAGCGGACAGAAGTTCACGTCTGCACCACCCAAACAAAACCCACGCTGGTTGGCGACCGTCAGGCGGCGGTAGCACTCACGCTTGACGTCCTCGCTGGTGAGGTTCTCCTCCTCGAGCAGCGACGACGGGATCCCGGCGACGAACGCCTCGCAGTTGGTACCGCTAGGATCCTGATGGGTCCTGTGCGCGGTGCCGCCCCAGTTGGTCAGATCCGAACCCGTGCCGACACCCTCGATGTCGTAGCCGGTCGCCGGCCGCCAGCACCCACTCGATCCGACCAACGGATCGAGCACGCAGTCAGCCGGGTCGAGCTCGACGGTCTGGCAGCAAATCGTGTTGTCGCCGCAGACCGACTCGATGTCTTCGGTGTTCCAGGTCGGGTTGCACGGCACCGGACAGCCCGACGCGTTGGCGTCGGCGAGCGCGCCCGTGACCGGCACGCTGCCCTCCTTCACGCACATGCCCGACTTGCTGAGCGGGTTGTTGCCGCCCGAGAAGATGGGCGTGCCCTCGCCGCCGCGCCCCTGGTAGTCGGGTGTCACCAGGTCGTCGATCCCCGTCTCGGTGATCAGCAGCGCGGTCGGATCGTCCGAACAGCAGATATAGTTGCCGTCCTTGGTCGACGGACAGCTGGGGTCAGTGCCGCCAGGCGAGCAACGAAAGGCGGTGACCGGGTAGTTGACCGTGCACGACGAAGACACCGCGGCCGCGATGCCGAAGATCGCGACGTGACCGAGCAGGATGTTCAGAAGACGCAATGCATTCGCCTCCCTGGGGCTGCCGCAAAGTGGCATGAGCCCCGGCGCTTGTAAAGTTCTGAGTTCGAGGGATTTCGAGCGGCTTTTGGTTCGTCCTGGCGCCGGAGCTAAACTGATGATCGTGTCCGATTGGTCGATGACGCTGCCGCACACTGTCGATCTGAACCGACGAGCAGAGCGCGCGAAGGGATGCCTCACGCTTGGTCTCACGCTGGGTCTCGCGCTCTTCGCGATGACGAGCGGCTGCTCCAGCGATCCCGCCCGCGAAGATCCCGTCGATCCTTCCGGAAAAGCCGACACCGAGCCTGGCGAGGCGGGCGGCTCGTCGACCGAGGTGGCGTGGGACCGCGAGCTCGAGCCCGGGCCGATGCGCAAGACCAGCATGCGCGAGCACCCGGCCGGCGTGGCCTGGGTGATCGATCCCGAGAAGCTCGAGGAGCCGCGCAAGCTGGACATCGCGCAAGCCGAGGCGCGCGGCTACACGGTCATCGATCTCGGCGACGCGTGGCGCCCCTACATCTTCACGCACAAGACCCCCGGCGTGGAGGACTTCGGCGAGAACGTCTACGCGGCGCGCTACAGCGATCTCGCCAACGATCGCACCGACGCCGACGGCGACCCGCTCGCCGAGCATGAGCACAACCACCTCGAGCACTACGGGATCCCGCCGACGCTCGCGGTCGTGCTCGAGGAGTGGCGGGGGCTCGCGGAGATCGAGCAGTGCCTGAGCGAGGCCGGCTACGACGGCTCGCACTTCGATCCCTCGGTCGGCGCGATCGCGTATGCGAAGAAGGCCGGGGCCAAGCGGCTCAAGTCGTGGCGCTGGGCCAAGACCAAGCTCGAGAAGGACATGCGCAAGGCCGGGCTCGGCGAGGCGGTCGAGGCCGGCAACTATGCGGCCGCCGCCGAGCTGCCCGATCTGAAGAAGTCCTACGAGTACTTCCGCAGCTTCGATCGCGAAGTGCAGATCATCCGCAACGCGCAGATCCGGTTCCGCTGCGAGAAGCTGCGGAAGTACTCGTAGGACTTCTTCAGATCGGGCAGCTCGGCGGCGGCCGCATAGTTGCCGGCCTCGACCGCCTCGCCGAGCCCGGCCTTG
>DATLLB010000002.1:0-18996 GCA_035538075.1 Enhygromyxa sp. | reverse complement strand
TTCCAAGGTCGGCGTCTGGGAAGAAGGTGCGGTCATCAACGATCGCTACGAGCTCGAGCGCCGACTCGGCAGCGGCTCGATGGGCGAGGTCTTCCTCGCGCGCGACCGCCTGCTCAAGAAGCCGGTCGCGCTCAAGGTCCTGCGCGGCGACATGGCCAAGAGCCGCGCGACCGTGCGCCGGTTCCTCCGCGAGGTCGCGCTGGCGCACTCGGTCACGCACCCCAACGTCGTTCGCATCTACGACACCGGCGAGACCGACGGCCTGCCGTACTTCTCGATGGAGTACCTGCAGGGCCAGACGCTCGAGCAGCTGATCGAAGCGAGCCGCACCAACTCGCAGTCGCGCGCGCTCGAGAACGACGAGCGCAGCGAGGAGGCCAGCAAGGAGCCGAGCAAGGACGAGCTCGGCGACCCGCCGATGACCTTGGAGGAGATCCGCGAGATCAGCTACGAGATCCTCTCCGGCCTCTCGGCCGCGCACGAGGCCGGCATCGTGCATCGCGATCTCAAGCCGGCCAACGTGATGCTGACCCACCGCGGCGCGATCGTGATGGACTTCGGTGTCGCGGGCTTCGACGCGCCGACGCCCGGCCAGCGCCCCAACCCGGCCGAGGCGCGCTCGCTGGTGCGGACCGAGGCCGGGACCATCTTTGGCAGCCCGGCCTACATGGCGCCGGAGCTGTGGGAGGGCGCACCTGCGACGGTGCAGAGCGACCTCTACTCGTTCGGCGTGATGCTCTACCAGATGCTCTCGGGCCGGCTGCCGATCGAGGCGCCCAACGCCAAGGCATTCCTGGTCAAGCTCAAGGAGGAGAAGCCGACGCCGATCCGACAGCTGCGCAAGGACACGCCGTGGAACCTGGCGCTGTTGGTCGCGCGCTGCATGGATCACGATCCCGACAAGCGCCCGGTCTCGGCTGACGCGGCCGCCAACCTGGTCGCGCCGCTCGCCAGCCGCTGGCGCTGGATCGCCGCCGCGGGCGTGTTGTTGGTCGCGCTCGGGCTCGCGCTCTTCTTCCTGCGTGGCGGCGACGAAGGTCGCTTTCACGACATGGGCCTGCCGGACGCGGTCGCCGAGGCGGACATCGACGCGCTCGCCCGCAGCTATGACGTCGGCGACTTCGCGGGCGCGCTGCGCCAGCTCGAGCGGCTCGAGATCCGAGCGCCGGAGTCGGCCGCGGTCGTGTTCTGGCGCGCGACCCTCGAGCACGAGCTCGGCAACGAGGCCGCACGCTGGACGCACTGCCAAGCGGCTGGCTACGACCCCGACAGCGAGGGCGAGCAGTGGCGAGGCAGCGCGACCTGGCGCGACCTGGCGATGGCCTCCTGCGCCGCGACCTACAGCCTCGCGCCGCAGCTGCGAGCGCTGCTCGATCCCGAGGAGGCCAGCAAGCTGCCCGAGAGCTGGTTGCCGCTGGCGGTGACGGCTTCGCTGGTGCCGCGGCTCGAGGCGGCTCGCGATCCCGGCTCGAGCCTGATGCGCGAGGCCGAGTATGTGCTGCAGCGGCTCGATCAGCCGCACGAGTTCCGCGACGGCCCGGCGCTGGCGATCCGCTGGAGGCTCGCGCAGCTGGAGATCCGGCTCGCGCTCGGCCGCTTCGACGAGGTCCGCAACATGCTCGACGATCTGCTGGTCGAGCACCCCGAGGCCCCGAGCGTGCTCACCTGGGCAGCCAACTTCTACGCGGTCTCGGGCGAGCTCGAGCTGGCCGAAGACTGGGCCGAAGCGGTCGCGCCCTACGATCCGCGCCCGTCGCTGCGACTGCTGCTCGACAGCGGTCGGCTCCGCGACGGCGCGGCGCTGATCGATCGCTACGCGACCAGCCCCGGTCCGCACCCGCACCAGCAGCAGCTGGTCGATACCTGGTGCGGCTACGCGTTTCGCTTCGAGCTCGACGTGCCGCCGCAGCGCTGCGGCGCGGTCGGGCCCGGCCTGGTCCGCAACATGTGGGCCAGCGTGCGGACCGACGGCTTCGATCAGCACGCGATGAGCTCGCTCGAGCGTGCGATCGTCACCCAGCAGGCCGCGATCAACCGCGGCGAGTGTCTGAGCCGCGGCAACAACGACAGCATCATCTCGCGCACGGTCCCGCCCTTCGAGACCTACCTGCGCCAGCTCGACATCACCTCGGCGCTGTGCTTCAGCGGCAACGACAGCGGCCCCGATCTCGATCTCGCGCGACGCCTCGCCGACCAGCTGCTCGCGGTCGCGGCCGGCGATCCGTGGGCGCTGCTGATCGTCGCGCAGGTCGACGAAGCACGGATGTCGAACGCCGCCGCGAACGAGAAGCGCAAGCAGGTGGTCGCGCGTTGGCGGCGAGCCGACGGCAACCTCCCGCTCGTGCGTGCGGTCCGGCAGCGCGTCGGCGAGCCGCCTGGGGGCACGGGCTTGTGAGCCTGAGCGAGCGGGATCGCGAGGTCCTCTGGCACCCGGCCACGCACTTCGGCGACCTCGAGCGCACCCCGCCGATCCCGATCCGGTCGGCCTCGGGCGTGTGGTTGGTCGACGAATCCGGGCGCAAGATCCTCGACGGCATCGGCTCATGGTGGACGTCCGTGCACGGTCACGGCCACCCGCACGTGGTCGCGGCCATCCAGCGCCAAGCGGCGACGCTCGATCACGTGATGTTCGCCGGCTTCACCCACGAGCCTGCGATCGCACTGGCCGAGCAGCTCCTCGCCCGCGCCCCGGCGAGTCCCGAGCGTCGCTTCGGCAAGGTGTTCTACAGCGACTGCGGCTCGGCCTCGATCGAGGTCGCGCTCAAGCTCAGCTACCAGTCGCGGATCCAGCGAGGCCAGCCCGGCAAGCGCAGGTTCGCCGCGCTGGCCAACAGCTATCACGGCGAGACCCTCGGCGCGCTCTCGGTCTGTGGCAGCGCGACCTGGCGCGAGCCCTTCGGCGCGCTGCTGCACGACGCGCTGCTGCTGCCGAGCCCCAGCCAGCTCGCGCACGAGCACGCCGATCTCGAGCGGGACCTCGGCGCCGACACACCCGAGGCCGACCGAGCGATCGCGCTGCTCGAGGCCCACGCCGACGAGCTCACCGCGTTGATCGTCGAGCCGATCATCCAGTGTGCGGGCCGCATGAACATGCCCGGAGTCGGCTACTACCGGCGGCTCGCCGCCGCCTGTCAGCGCCTCGACATCCACTTGATCGCCGACGAGATCGCGGTCGCGTTCGGGCGCACGGGCAAGCTGTTCGCTAGCGAGTGGGCCGAGGTCACGCCCGATCTGCTGTGCCTGAGCAAGGGCCTGTCCGGCGGGGTCTTGCCGCTCGCGGCCACGCTGATCCGCGCCGGCTTCGAGGATGACTTCAAGGGCGATCCGAGCCGCACGTTCGCGCACAGCCACACCTTCACCGGCAACCCGATCACCTGCGCCGCTGCGCTCGCTAGCCTCGAGGTGTTCGAGGCCGAGCAGACCTTCGCGCGCTTGCCCGCTCGCATCGCAACCATGGCCGAGCTTCGCCATGCGATCGCGCGGCGGTGCCCGCAGGTGCTCGACACCCGGCAGGCGGGCATGGTCGCGGCGCTGACCGTCGATCGCAGCCGCGGCCCGGCCGACGGTCGGCTGAGCCTCGCGCTGCGATCGGCCGCGCTCGCGCGCGGCGTGCTGCTGCGTCCGCTGCTCGACACCATCTACTGGATGCCGGCGCTCAACATCGACGACGCAGCGCTCGAGCGCCTCGCCGAGGTCACGGCCGAGGTCATCGAAGAGGTGCTCGCGTGACCCGACGCGCGGTGCTGCTCGGCCTCGCTGCGCTCGCGCTCACCTGCGACGAAGATTTCCGCGCCCCGCTCGATCTCGACGCGATCGAGCCGCCGACCGACAGCTGCGTGGCCGTCGTCCACGAGAGCCTCGAGATCGGGCTCGCCCTGCACGAGTACGTCGCCGACGCGCCGAACTCCGCGGGCGGCTGGGCGCTGGCGACGATCCTCAACGAGGTGATCGACCAGCCCGAGCTCGCGCTCGTGCGGGTCCCGGCCAGCGCCGACGAAGCGCCGACCATTCCGATCACGCTCGGGCTGGCCAACGCCAGCGCGCACCGCATCGAGATGCGCGGCGGGGCGGTCCCCGGCCAGCTGTGGGTGCTGCACGAGTCGGACAGCGGCGCGTGGCTGCTCGAGCTGGCGCCCGAAGTCGGGGTGGTCGCGGGCAACGGCTCGCTCGCAAATTTTCCGGCCGAGACCGGCAGCGCCGACTGTCCCGAGCAATTCCACCGCCAGCTGCTGCTGCTCGAAGGCCGCCCCTACGTGCTCGCGCTGCCCGACTGCAGCGACTCGACCGCGCTCGATCTGCAGCTACTCGAGCTCGATCCCGACACGCTGGTGTTCACCAGTGCGTGGCAGCTGAGCTTCAACCCCTGCGTCAGCGACGAGGAGGACTGCGGCTACTACCCCTACACGCTCGCGCCGATCCGCGGTGGCGAGTCGACGCATGTGGCCGATGCCAAGCGCATCGCGGTCGGGTTCTCGCAGGTGCGGGACTTCGGCAACGGCTTGAGCAGCGCCGGCGTCACGCTGCTCGAGCTGGAGATGATCGGCGCCACACCGGACGCGCGGCTGATCACCTTCCGCGAGGTGTGGTTCACACCGACCGAGCTCGGGCCTGTGCACCTCGCCCAGGATCTCTTCTCGGTCCAGCTGCACGTGCGCAACGGCGGCAGCGAGCACGACGCGGCGCTGCTGCGCTTCGATGCGTTCGGCGAGCTCGAGCACTACATCCAGATCAAGGCGCCTCAGCTGCCGCTCGATGGACGCGGGCGCCTGTTTCAGCTCGACACACAGAGCGCGATGATCGACGTCTACAACGGTGCCCTGCGGGCGGTGCCGTTGGTCGATGTCGAGCGCTGGCCGATCTGGGAGCCTCGCACGTTGCTCGAGCTCGACGATCTGGTCGGCTTCGAGCCCGCAGGCGTCGGCCAGCTGCTGCTGCGCCGCGAGCAGGCGCCCGCGCAGGTCGTCCACGTGCGCTGCCTGAAATAGAAAGCCCGCTCGAGAGCGGGCTTTCCATTTCTACGACTTTTGCTCAGCGTGCGGCCGGCTTGAACAGCACGTCGGTCGGGACGATGCCCTTTTCGCCGCCGTTCATGCCCCAGGCGAACTGCAACGTCACCGGGCCCGAGGTCTGGAAGTAGCGGATCTCGAGCCCGTACTCGCCAGCGGGCAGGTAGACGAGCTCACACGCTTCGACCGGGCTGTCGAGCACGCCGTCGTTGTCGACCACCAGCGTCCCTTCCAGCAGGAGCTGCGAGCCGTCATCGCTGTGCATGCAGAGCTGGTACTCCGCTTCTTCGACGATGTTGATCGAGCCGGAGAACCGCATCGCGAAGTTCTCGCTGACCGCGGTCAGACCCGGGAAGCTGTCGACCTGGTAGAGGTCGAGGTTGGCCACCGGGAAGCTCTGCTTGGCGGCGCCGAGGCTCGCAAAGTCGGTGGGCAGCGCCTCGACTGACTCGAGCTCGAAGGCCTCGGCGAGCAGGCCGTTGGGGCCTTGTCCCTCATCGGGCTTGACCGGCGCACGCGGAGGCTTCTGCGTGGTGACCTTGCGAACCTTGACCTTGCCGTCGGCGCCCCGCGGCGCGCTGCTGGTTCGCGCTCGGCTGGGCTTGGACTCGCCGTCGGAGGCACCGTCGGTGCCGTCACTGCCATCCACCGAACCGGAGTCACCAGCGGTGCCATCGGGGTTTTGCGTCGAGTCGTTATTCTTTGCGCAGCCGGCCAACATCAAGCCAGCCAGCGCCAGCGCCGGGATGGTAGCCAAGGAGAGGTAAGTGCGGTTCATCGGGGCAGTCCTCGGAGGTGTCGGGCGGCTCAGACGGGCGGTGCTTGGAGGGGATTCAGGAACCCACGACGGACAGGCGTCGCGGGCGGGTGCAGTCAAACAGGACTCGTGGCGCGAGTCCAGCGGCCCTGGCCGGATTTGCAGGCTGATCTGCGAGTCACGTGCTCGGCCCATCGGCGCGTCGACGGGCGCGGAGCCGCACCTTGCCACCTTCGGTCGCGACCTCGAAGCGGATCGCCTCGCCATGTTTTTCCTGCAATTTGGGCACCTCTTTCGCCAGCTTCTCGACCAAGCGTCCATAGGTCAGCCCGCCGACCGGCTCGCCCGCGGCTTTCTTGGCGGCCACGAACTGCTTGAACAGCGCCCGAGCCTCGCTGGCGTCGATGCCGTCAGGCAGTGTCACTCGGGGCCCGCTCGCCGCTCGAGCCGAGGGCGCCGCGGGTGCATCGGGCTCGGCGGCGACGCTCGGCTGGACCTCGCTCGTGATTGGTCGAGCGGCCGGCTCTGCGCCGCGCTTGTGTCGGATCTCGTACTCGCGTCGCTTGGCCTCGGCGACCACCCGGGTGAACGTGCCGCGCTCGATCTGGAGCAGGATCCTAGTCCAGTACTGCTCGTAGGTGACGAGCCGCGCCTTGAGCCCTTGCGCCCGAAAGCGGACCGCCGTCGACCCGGTGTGCAGGCGCGCGAGGTTGCGAACCGCGAGCTTGACGGCGTCGTGCTCGCGGGTTGGCGGGACCCGGTCGACACCATTGAAGTAGCGCTCGAAGGCGACCTTGAGCAGCTCGATCTGCTCCTCGACCTCGTCGAGGTGCTCCATCGTGAGCCGTGGAGCCGCGGTCTTGCGGTCGCGCGCCAACGCCCGGATGCTACCAGTCGCCGAGACCATCGACTATGAACGATGGGCCTCCAATCCGGAGCCCAGCGCAGAGCCCGCGGCGCAATGAGCAAAGTTCTCGCCTTCATCCTGTTGATCGGTCCGCTGATCTTCATTCACGAGCTCGGCCACCTGCTCGCGGCCAAGCTCGTCGATGTCAAGGTCGGGCGCTTCTCGATCGGCTTCGGCCCTCCGCTCCTTCGGCGGCGCATCGGCGAGACCGAATATTGCTTGGCCCCGATCCCGCTCGGCGGCTACGTGACGCTGCTCGGGCAGAACCCCTACGAAGAGATTCCCGAGCAGGATCGCGATCGAGCGCTGTCCAACAAGCCGCTGTGGGCCCGCTATCTGGTGCTGGCCGCCGGTCCGCTCGCCAACCTCATCGTCCCGATCCTGCTCTACTTCTTCTTCTTCCTGACCCACGCGGTCCAGCCTCCGCCGGTCATCGGCACCGTGCTCGATGGCTCGGCCGCTGCGCTCGCGGGGCTCGAGCCGGGCGACCGCATCGTCGAGATCGACGGCGACGACGTGCGCTCGTGGAAGGAGATGCAGACGATCGTCGCGGAGGCGCCCGACGTCGAGCTGCGCCTCGAGATCGAGAAGCAGGGCAAGCGAGTCGAGCGCTTCGTGACCCCGCGGCGCACGTTCGTCGAGAACCCGCTGGGGATCCCCGAGCCGCGCGGCTTGCTGGGCGTCTACGCCCACTTCTACGCGCCGCAGATCGGCATCGTCGACACGCGCTCGCCGGCCTACGAAGGCGGGCTGCGAACCGGCGACGTGATCACCTCGATCGACGGCGAGCCGGTCCGGACCATCGAGAACCTCGAGACCCTGGTCGCCGATCCGCCGGACTCGCTGATCCGCCTGACCTACCTGCGTCCGCACGCGACCGCGTTTCAGTTCGGCACGCTCCTGTGGTTCGAGAGCAACCACGCGCAGCTGCTGCCGCGGCCGGAGAGCACCCGCAACCAAGTGGGCTCCGGTTTGGGCGCCGACGAGTCGCCGACCGGCCTGCTGCCGGCCAACACCTTCGTGCGGGCGGTCGCGCACGACTCCCCAGCCGCGCGCGCCGGCCTGCACCCGGGCGATCGCGTGCTCGAGGTCGGCGGCGAGCCGGTCACGCGCTGGGAGTCGGTCGCCAACATCCTCGACCGCGCGCAGGACCAGCCGGTGACGATGCTGGTCCAGGCGCTCGATCAAGAGCCGCGCGAGATCACGGTCAAGCAGGAGATCCGCACGCGGCGGGACATCTACAAGACCGAGTTCACGTACCTGTACTTCGGCGCCGAGCCCTACGGGATCAGCCGCGCGCCCGAGCTCGAGCCGATCCGCGGGCGCTTCACCTACGCCACCCAGGCCGCCTGGGGCGAGACCGTCTACATGCTCGAGATGATGTGGACGGCGCTGCGGCAGATGGTGACCTTGCAGCGCGGCGTCGAGGAGCTCAGCTCGGTCGTCGGCATCTTCCAGTTCGCCGGTACCGCGGCCGAGCAAGGCCCGACCGAGTTCCTGATGCTGATGGCGCTGATCAGCTTGAACTTGGCGTTCGTGAACCTGCTGCCGATCCCGATCCTCGACGGCGGTCACCTGCTGTTCTTCACGATCGAGGCGATCCGACGCAAGCCGCTCGGCCAGCGGGCGCGGGAGATCGCCAGCGCGATCGGCCTGGTCATCGTGCTGCTCTTGATGCTCATCGCGCTGCGCAACGACGTCATGCGCTTTTGGATGGACTGATGGCGCGGGCGTGGATGATCGGCCTGGATGCCTCGGCGCCGCGCAGCTGCGTGGCGCTCGGCTTCATCGACGGTGAGCGCGACGAGCTGGTGGTCGCCGACGAGCGCGAGGACCCGGCCAATCAGGCGTCCGAGCAGCTGCACCTGCGCATGGGGGCCGCCCTGCGCGAGGCCGGGATCACGGCGCGAGAGCTGAGCGCGATCGCAGGCGGGCGCGGGCCCGGGACCTTCACCGGCTCGCGCGTCGCGGTCGCGACGATCAAAGGGCTCGCGCTCGGGCTCGGCGTGCCGGTCGTGTCGGTCTCCAGCCTCGCCGCGCTCGCGGCCTCGACCACGATCGACGGGCCCACGCTGGCGCTGCTCGATGCTCGGCGCGGGCAGGTCTACGGCGCGGTGTTCGAGGTCGGCGAGCGGATCGAGCAGCGCACCCCCGAGCGGGTGATCGAGCTCGCCACGCTGCTCGCCGAGCTGCCCGAGATCGCGAACCTGCGTGCGATCGGCCCCGGCTGTGAGCCCTACGCCGATCAGATGCCGGACTCGCTGCGAGGTGCAGCGTGCTCGATCTCCGGCCCGAGCGCGCGCGGCCTCTGGCGCGCGGCCGTCAGCGCCTGGCGTGCCGGTACCACCGTCAGCGTCGACGAATTCTCGGTCAGCTACCTGCGCCAGAGCTACGCCGAGATGGGCGTCAACACGCCCAAGCGCCCGCCCTACAAGAGCCCGTTCGCATAGCGCTCACGCGACCAGCGATGTCCGCCAGCGGGCCGAGCTGGCCTCCAGCTGGCTCTGGTGTCCGACGAAGCGCCGATGGATGAACTCCTGCACGCGCGGGTGCTCGATGCCCGCGCGCAGGAACACCTCGCGGTACGAAGCCCGCTGATGCTCGCGCAACCGGTCACGCGTGATCCCAGGCAGCGCGCCAGCGACCTGGGCGAGCGCCTCGAGATCGAGCTCGACCTGCGTCCCAAGCAGCCCGTCGATGCGCTCGAGCAGATCAAAGTACGCGCGCAGAGCCTGCTCGCGTCGATGCGGCGGATAACCATCGACCATCTCGTCGAGTAGCAGCGTGTCGATGCGCGCGTGCTGGGCCTCCTCCTGCCAGTGGTGACGCAGCAAGCTGGCGAAGCGCGGATCGATGTCGTCGCGGCCGCGCACGCTGGCGGTGTAGTGGTCCTGCGTCATCCACTCGATGTGCAGCACCAGCAGCCCGACCGCGAGCGGATCTTCGGCGAGCACCTGATCGGCGACCGCCTCGGACGGCCCGACGATGCCGCAGTGCGAGCCGAAGCCGAATTCGAAGGCCTCGGAGAAGCGCTCGAACAGGGCGATGTGCTTGGCCTCCTCCTCGCCGAACTGCATGAGCGCGAGCAGCCGCTCGGCCGAAGCCTGCATGGCCTTGGCGGCGTGCATCATCGCAAACGGCAGGATGAAGCGCTCGACCAGCGCGAACAGCCGCAGGTAGCTGTGCGCGCGAACATGGTTGAGGGCCAGCTTGGCGCTCGCGTCGAGATCCGCCAGCTGCTCGGCGTGGACCAGGCGCTCGGGCAGGAACGGCTTGCGAAAGTCGAGGGCGTGGACGTCGGCCGCCACTTCGTCGAGGGACCAGCGCGCCCGCTGGGAGTCGCTGATGATGCTGGCGAACGAGTAGCTGCGCATGGCGTGGCTCCGGAGCCGGTAGACGAGCGCGAGGCGAGAGCGTTGCCTGGCCCGGTCGGATTCTCGCACAAGCCCGCAATTCCCGTCTCCTCGGCCCCTGCGGGCCCGATCGAGCGCTCATGCCCATCGTCCGGGGCTGGTGCTAACGTCACGTGCGGTGACTGGATCGGGCCGCGATGACGAGCATACGCGCGACGGGCTGTTGCAGCCCGACGACGCGGTGACTCGACCGGCCATCGGCTCCCTGGTCGAGCCGACCCACGCGCTCAACGAGACCGTCCCACGCCACGTCGGCGACGACGAGCTGGCCGAGCTCGAGCGAGTGGGCCGCTATCGCATCACCGGACATCTCGGCCGCGGTGGCATGGGCGTGGTGCTGCACGCTCACGATCCGGACCTCGACCGCGAGCTCGCGATCAAGCTGCTGCGCGAGCGGGTCGACGCGCAGACCAACCAGCGCGGGCGCGCCTTGTTGATGCAGGAGGCCCGCGCGACCGCTCGGCTCTCGCACCCGAACGTGATCCAGATCTACGACGTCGGCGTGCACCAAGGCCGCGTGTATCTGGCGATGGAGCTGGTGCGCGGGCGCCCGCTGCAATTGTGGATGCGTCAGGGTCACCCGCTGACCGAGCTGCTC
Source organism: Enhygromyxa sp. (assembly GCA_035538075.1). Lineage (GTDB taxonomy): Bacteria > Myxococcota_A > Polyangia > Nannocystales > Nannocystaceae > Plesiocystis. The sequence continues at coordinate 8,315 of DATLLB010000002.1, read as the reverse complement.
GACGTGTTCTGTCAGGCCGCGCGCGGGCTCGCGGCCGCGCATCGAGCCGGGCTCGTGCACCGCGACTTCAAGCCGGCCAACGTGCTGGTCGGCGATGACGGTCGCGTGCGCGTGGTCGACTTCGGGCTCGCGCGTGCGGCCGCCGACGCCGAGGCGCTCGAGCCCGCCGCGCTCGAGCGGCTCTCGCTGCTCGCCAGCGTGGTCAGCAATGGCCTGGCCGGCACGCCCGCGTACATGTCACCCGAGCAGTTCCACTCCGCCGATCCCGACACGCGCAGCGATCAGTTCGCGTTCTGCGTGAGCCTGCACGAGGCGCTGTTCGGCGCGCGGCCGTTCGTGGGCGAGACGCTCTGGGAGCTGCGCGACGCCGTGACCCGCTCGGCGCTCGAGCTGCCGGGCTCGGCCGAGTCGCTGCCGGCCGAGCTGCGGGCGCTGCTGCATCGCGGGCTGGCCAAGCACGGCGGCGATCGGTTCACGAGCATGGACGCGATCATCGAGGTCCTCGAGCAGCTGCGCCGCGAGCTGATCGAGGATCACGAGCACGCGCCGATGGTCGCCCCGATCGGCATCACCAGCGCCGACCTCGGCAGCGACCCGAGCCTGCGCTCGTCGAAGCGGCTCTCGACCTATCTGGGCACGCTCCCGCGCGGGCTCGACAGTCACCCGCAGTGCCGCATGCACGGCTCGGCGCTTCGTTACGCGCTCGATCGTCACCCGCTCGCCAGCGACGAGGCCGGCCGGGCCGCCCTGCCCGTGCAGGTGCGTGCGAGCCTGGATTATCTCGAGCGCGCCGATCCGGAGCAGCCGTGGCTGGCCGAGGTCCCCGGTCGGGTGTTGCTCGCCGCGATCTATGATCGGCACTTCCGCTCGCGTCGCGCGTGGGACGAGCTGTGGCTGGGGATCGGCCGCTCGCGCTGCATTCAGCACTTCGTCGGATTCGCCAGCGCGCGGCCGGGGCCGGCGCTGTGGGGCATGCTCGCGCGAGTGTGGCGAGAGCATCACGACGGCACCACGCTCGGGTTCGAGGGTGGGCGCGATGGCGAGGTCACCCTGCGCTTGAGCTATCCCAAGGAGCTGCTCGACGAGCTCGCCCATTCGGAGGCGCTGCAGCTGGTCCATGCGGGGCTGATGCTCGGCGGGCTCGAGCGCTTCGACGTCGTCCAGCGCGAGGCCAGCGAGCGCGAGCTTCGAGCACAGCTGCAGTTTGGCTAGCCAGACACCACCGAAGGCTCAGCCCCAGGGATCGAGCAGATCGTCGTGGCCGATCTTGTCCTTGGCCTTGCTGTCGGGCTCGACCGAGGGCTTGTGCTTCTTCTCCGGCTCAGGCTCCGGCTCCGGAGCGGGCGGCGGCGGCTCGGGGGACACCGAGCCTTCGTCGGCCGGCGCATGCCCGCCGCGTGACGAGCCCTTGCTCGCCTTCTTGGCGGCCGCCGGCTTCGCGGCCTCCTCCTCGGCCGCGGGCACGACCGGCTCGACCTTCGCGGAGGCCTCCTCGAACGCGACCGGCTTCGGCTGCATCGCCGCGGGATGGGTCGCAGGCTCAGGCGCGGGCTTGGGCGACTCGCTCGGCTGCGTCGTCGCCCGATCGCTCGGCTCGGGCGTGGCTCGAGTCTCCGCGTCGTCATGCTCGCCGATCAGCCGATTGACCAGCCAATACATGCCCACGCCCACGCCACCGACCGAGAGCACGCTCGCGACCGTCAGCGCGATCACGACCGGCACCGACACGCCACGCTTGGCCGCGGCCGCCTGCTTGGCCGGACCAGCCGGGCCAGCCGTGTCGACCGGCTCATCGGGCGCATCGTCGACGATCGTCTGATTGACCGGTCGATAGCTGTCGGTCAGCTCGCGCGGGCTCTTGGGCGGCGGACGACCGGCGTAGCCCATCGGCCGCGAGCCCGACGCGGACGAATCCTGCCCAACCCCCGCGCTGGCCGTCGCGGTGAACTTCGCGAGCGTGGCGAGGGCGGCCGCGAGCTCGCGGGTGTCGGCGAAGCGATGCTCCGGCTGCTTGGCCAGACAGCGCGCCACGATCGCCTCGAGCTCGTCGGGGATGAACTGCCGAGGCGCCCGCTCGCGCAGGCTCTTGGGCGCCTCCTCGAGCTGCTGGCGGATCACTCGCTGCGCATCGCCGACGAACGGCGGATCGCCGGTGATCATCGCAAACAGCAGGCAGCCCATCGCATAGACGTCGCTGCGAGGATCGAGCGGCTCGCCGCGGCACTGCTCGGGGCTCATGGTGCTCGGCGTCCCACCCAGCACGCTCGCGCGCGCGAGCCCGAAGTCCATCACCTTGACGAAGTCGGTGGCCTGCCCGACGTCGACCAGGAACACGTTGCCCGGTCGCAGATCCCGGTGGACCACGCCGTGCTGGTGAGCAGCGCCGAGCGCCTCGCCGACCTGCTGCACGATCGCCACCGCCCGCGCCCACGGGATCACGCGTCGCCGCGCGAGCAGTTGCTCGACGGTCTGACCAACCAGCAGCTCCATCACGAAGAACGGCTCACCCGGTGCGCCTGACGTGGTCTCGGTGCGGCCGAAGTCGCTGAACTCGAGCACGTGCGGGTGGCGAATCCTCGCGATCGCGCGCGCCTCCTCGACCATGCGCTCGGCCACGCCCGCCTCGGTCTGCCGCACGAACTTGATGGCCACGCCGCGATCGAGATCGACGTGGGTCGCCTCCCAGGTCTCGGTCAGCGTCCCCTGCCCCAGCGGACGCACCAGTCGATAGCGACCACCGACCACCAACCCCGGCGCCCATGCATGCGCGACGATCGAGCTCGGCGGGCTCGGATACGCAGGCAACGGCCCAGACGAGGGCCCAGCAGGCGCGGGGTTGGGCACCCACCGCAGCGAACGCGCCGGCGCCTGTGGCTGGATCGGCGGACCCATCCACGCCTGCGTCCGGCGCTTGCCGTCGGCGGCGTCCGCTGAGTCCATGAGCGGCAGCGTATCACGGTTTGCGAGCGTGACCTCGCTGAAGCAGCTGGTGCACACTCGCCCTCAGTGGCGATGCCTACCCACGTGTTCCTACAGGCTGCCCGAGCGACCCTCAGCGGGCTCGCTTCCACGCCTGAACGATTGCTGCGTGCGACCTTCGGCGACCCGCCGCGCAGCGATCACGACGTCGAGCTCGATCTGCCCACCCACGCGCTGCTGCGGCTGATGGCGCTGACCGGGCGCGGACGCATCCACGAGCTCGAGCCCGAGCGCGCCCGCAAGGTCGCCCTTCGTGATGGCCGACTCGCCGATCTCCCGACCGCGGAGCTGGCCGAGCTGAGTTACCTCCTCGTCCGCGGCGCCGAAGGGCCGCTTCGTGCTCGCTACTACCGACCACGACTGGCCGGGCCGCGGCCGATCCTCGTGTGGCTGCACGGCGGCGGGTTCGTGATCGGTGGGCTCGACTCCCATGCGGGCATGTGCAGCAACCTCGCCGCGCGCTCGGGCTGCATCGTGATCGCGGTCGACTACCGCAAGGCGCCCGAGCATCGCTTCCCCGCTGCGGTCGACGACGCGCTCGCCAGCTTTCAGTGGGTGCGGAGGAACGCCGAAGCGTTCGGCGGTCAGCCAGCGCAGCTGGCGATCGGCGGCGACTCGGCTGGCGGCAACCTCTCGGCGGTCGTGTGCCAGCGGCTGCGCGAGCTCGACCAAGCGCAGCCGAGCCTGCAGGTGCTCATCTATCCCTCGACCGACTCCAACCACCCCTTCCCTTCGTACCAGCACTTTCGCGCGGGCATGCTGCTCGACGCCGACATGCTGCGCTGGTTCTCGAATCACTACCTGCGTGGCCCCGAAGATCGCAATCACCCGTGGGCCTCACCGCTGCTGGCGACCAGCTTCGAGGGCCTCGCACCCGCGCTGATCCGCACCGCCGGCTTCGATCCGCTGCGCGATGAAGGGCAGGCCTACGCGGACAAGCTGCGCTCGGCCGGCGTCGAGGTCGACTATCGCTGCTACGAGCGGCTGATTCACAACTACATCGTCATGGGCACGGCCAGCTCGGCCAATCGCGCGGCCGTCGAGGATCTCGCCGACGAGCTCCGCCGGTGGTTCGCTCGCTGAGCGAAGCTCGGTCACTGCAAGACGCCGTCGACCGGAGCGAGCGCGGGCGGGAGCTGCTGCTCGCCCAGCCGCTGGCGCAGGTTGATCTCGATCGTGCGGGTCAACGCGCTCAGCGGCAGATCATTGGGATCGAAGCCGAACGGATCCTCGACCTCGGAGCCAACCGCGTCGAGGCCATAGAACGCATAGGCCACGATCGCGACCACCACCGGCGTCAACACCCCGACCGAGTCGACGATGCCGAACGGCAACCCCAAACAGTAGAGCGCGACGATGCGGTGCATCAAAACGGTGTAGCTGGCCGGGATCGGCGTCGACTTGATGCGCTCGCACGCGCCCTGAATGTCGGTGATCTGCGTCAGGCTGCCCTCGAGCACGGTCAGGTGCAGCGGATGCACCCAACCACGATCGTAGAGCATGCGCAGGCGGTCGCCCATCCACTGCAAGATCGCGATCGGCCGATTGAGCTCGCCCGGCAGCGAGCGCTGCAGCTCGGCCGGCAGCAGGCCCTCGAGCTCGACGAGCGCCTGCTCGTCACGCAGGTGCTGACGCAGCGCGTGCACGTAGGCGATCAGCACATAGACCAGCTCATGACGCATGCGCGCGAGCTCCTCGCCCTCGCCGACCGCGACTTGATGATTGCCGCCAGCGTCGAGCATGCGCGGACCCACCAGCGTGAGCAGCTGGCGAGTGAACGAGCGCGAGACGTTGACCAGCATGCCCCACAGCTTGCGGCCCTCCCAGAAGCGGTCGTATCCGGTGTTGTTGCGAAAGCCGAGGAAGATCGACAGCGCCACGCCGACCAGCGTGAACGGCAGCGGCGTCAGGTTGGAGTCGAGGATCCCGAGCAGCTCGTGCAGCAGCGTGACCAGCAGCGCGACCGCGGTGGTGCTGGCCACACGCCGTCGCACGACCCGTGGCACGGCCCGACGGACCCGCAAGATTTGATGCAACCACGACTGGCGCTCGAGGATGATCACGAGGCGCTCCTAACCTCGCTCGACGCCCGACTCAACCATCCGCTCAGCGGCCGAACGGATTCTTCAGATCACCGTCCTGCACGCTGTGGGGCCGCTCGGGCTCCGGCGCAGGCTCCGGCGTGGGCTCCGGGGTAGGCCGCTCGCTCGCGCTCGGTTTGGGCCGCTCGCCGGGCCGGCGTCGCTCGGCCTTGACGAGCTCGAGCTCGTAGCGCTTGTCCTTGTTGGGCACGACCTCGACCTTCAGCGGCTCGTAGCCGTCAGCGCGCAGCAGCAGCTCGACCGGCTGATCGGACCGCTCGAGCTCGATGCCGTCGGCGTCGCCGCTGCTGCCGAAGATCGCCTGATCGCGCGCGTCGAGGATCTGCGCCGGCCGTGGTCACGCTGCACTTCACGACCAACGTGCCGGCGCCGCGGGAGTCGGCGCAGGCTCGGGCTTGGGCGCGGGCGCAGGCTCGACGACCGGAGGCTCTTGCTGCACCGCGGGCGGTGGCGTCTGCACCTGCGCAGCCTGGGCTTCGTTCGCTCGCTCGTCGTCGCCATCGAACGCGATCACGCCCACCACCACCGCGGCCGCCAGCAGCCCCGCGGCACCCAAGCCCAACCCCAACTTGGACCACTTGCGATCGCTCGCGCGCGCAGGCTCGCCCGGCCGCAGCTCGGTCGCGGTCGCCGGCGCTTCGCCGCCACGCCGCGCGAACGCAGTCGGCCCCTTCGCCGGCCGCACGATCGCCTCCGCGACGACCTCGACCGGCGCAGCTCCGGTGCCGACCGCCTCGATCGCCGCGATCAGCTCGGTCATGTTCGCGAAGCGCAGCTTCGGATCCTTCTGCATGGCCTTGAGCACGATCGCCTCGGCCTCGACCGGGATCTCGGCCTCGGGGCTCACCGACGACGGCGCCTCGGGCACCTCGAACATGTGCTTGGTCAGGATGCCCATGAACGTCGTGCCCGAGAACGGCACGCGCCCACACAGCAGCTCGTACATGATCACGCCGACGGCATAGACGTCCACGCGCTGATCGATCGCCACGCCCTCGGCCTGCTCGGGCGCCATGTATTCGGGCGTGCCGAACACCATGCCGGTCTGCGTCAGGCCCTTGCCGCCCTCGCCCTTCTCCGCCGTCTGAACCTTGGCGATCCCGAAGTCGAGCACCTTGATGAAGTCCGGATCCTTGCCGCGAGCAATGCGGAAGCAGTTATCGGGCTTCATATCGCGATGAACGATGCCCTCCGCGTGCGCAGCCTCGAGCGCGCGACAGACCTGCACCATCATGTGCCGCACTCGCGCCCACGGCAGTCGGCCCTCGCGCTGCAGCGTGGCGCCGAGATCCTCGCCGTCGAGGTACTCCATCACGAAGAACACCGAGCCGTCGGGCGTGTCGCCGAAGTCGCTGATCTCGACCACGTTCTGCTGCGTGATCATCGAGGCCGCGCGCGCCTCCTGCAGGAAGCGCTGCACGAGATCGGCCCGCCGGGCAAACTCGGCGCCGAGCACCTTGATCGCGAACTTCTTCCCGATCGTGACGTGCTCGCCGAGGTACACGGTCCCCATCCCGCCCTTGCCCAGCCGCTCGAGCACCTTGTAGCGACCGAGCAGCAAGATGCCGCTGAGATCGGACTCGTCGACGTGGCCCTGGGGATCGCTGGGCTCGTGTGTCATGCGAACTGAGCTCCAGCCGCCAGGTTACTCGATTTTCGCGTGACCATGGCCGATCATCCGCAGCCGCAATGACCACGCTCGGAAACTTCAGCAAACAAGCCGACGCCTACGCGCGCGCCCGTCCGGGCTACCCGGAGGAAATCGTCGATCGGCTGCTCCAGCGGGCCGACGTGGGGCCAAGTGACGCAATCGCCGAGCTCGGGGCCGGCACCGGGCTGTTCACGGTCGCGCTCGCCCAGCGCGGGCATCGAGTGATCGCCATCGAACCCAACGCCGACATGCGTGCGCGCGCCCCGACGCTGGCCAACGTCGAGTGGCGCGACGGCAGCTTCGAGGCGTGCCCGCTCGGCGATGGCGAGGCCGCGTGGGTCGTCGCCGCGCAGGCCTTCCACTGGGCCGAGCCGACCCGGGCGCTGCCCGAGCTGCGTCGGATCCTGCGACCCGGCGGGCGGCTCTCGGTGCTGTGGAACGATCGCGACCTCGAGCGCTCGGCCTTGCTTCGCTTCACTCGCGCGCTGATCGACGAGATGGTCCCGGGCTTCGACGAGGGCTATCGCCAGCGCGACTGGGCGGCCGTGGTCACCAGCACCGGCGACTTCGAGGCCGTCGAGATCGACGAGGTCCGCCACGTCGTCACGATGAGCCACGAGCGCGTGCTCGAGCTCTGGCGCAGCCACAACAAGCTCAACTACGCCTGCCGCGAGATCGGGCTCGACGGCTTTCTGGCCAAGCTCGCCGCGTACATGCGCGAGCATGAGCCCGATCCCGTCGACGTCCCCTACCGCTGCCGCGCCTGGACGGCGCACCGCGCCTAATCAGAACCGCCGCTCGAACGCCGCGCGCGTGACTCCGCCGCGATCGAGGATCGCAAAGCACACCGCGTCGAAGCTCCCGGCGAAGCGCTCGTGCGCGAGCCACTTGCCGAACGCATCGGCGACCAGGTTAGGATCATTGCGAAAGACCCCGCAGCCCCACGCGCCGAGCAACAGCTGCCGATGTCCCCGCGCCTCGGCGAGCGCGAGCACATAGCCCGCGCGCCGCCGCAGCGCATCCTCCAGCGAGCGTCGCGTGCCACCGCGGTTGCGATGCACACCCGCGTTGGGAGCCGGCGCCGTGATCACCGACGCCGAGAACGAGCGCTCCAGCAGCTCGCGCCCGTGCACGCGGAAGAACGGCACCTCGGGCGAGTAGATCATGTGATCGGTATAGAGCGCGTCGACGATCGGCGAGCGGTTGGCCTCGTAGTACATCGGAGCCGCACGCAGGCACGGATACAAGGCCGAGCAGCGGGCGAGATCCTCCTCCTGCGCCTTGGCCCCGTTGATGAACCCACCACCTGCGTTCTTGGCCGAGGCGAAGTTGAGCAGCACCAGCCGCTCGACTCTCTCCTCCTCGACCAAGCGCTGCGCGGCCGTCTGCGTGCTCTCACCGGTCACCTCGATGAGCGGCCGGGACTCGCTCGACCGCGCAACCTCGGGCCGCTCCGCGAGCAGGCGGCGCAGCTCATTGGGCGTGAACGTCTCGGTCTGCGTGACCGCAGCCGTGATCGCCTCGCCGAGCTCCACCCACACGCCGCTGGGCGACTCATATCCACCGCGCTCGATGATCTCGAG
>DATLLB010000001.1:0-7067 GCA_035538075.1 Enhygromyxa sp. | reverse complement strand
GTTAAAAGGCTGGCGTGAGCATCAAGGATCGCGCCAAGCAGCAGCTGCGGGACACTGGCGAGGCGGTCGCGGGCGCCTTGTTCGAGCAGGCCAAGAAGCTCCCGTTCTTCAAGGACAAGATCGCGGCCGAGTACGACAAGGTGATGGCCGATCTGCGGGCCGCCGCCAAGCCGTACCGCGACGAGCTGCCGAGCTGGGACACGCTGCCGACCCACGGCCGCGACCGCGCGCAGATCCTCGCCGAGATGCAGGCCCTGCGCGAGCGCGAGGACGGTCGCTGGCGCGAGGGCTTCGTATCGGGGGCCGTCTATCACGGCGATCCCGAGCACGTGGAATTTCTGCAGCAGGCCTACGCGATCCACTCGCAGGCCAACCCGCTGCACTCCGATCTGTGGCCGAGCATCGCCAAGTACGAGGCCGAGATCGTCGCGATGACCGCCGACATGCTCGGCGCCAAGCATGCGGGCGCCAGCGCAGACGTGTGCGGCACCGTCAACTCCGGCGGCACCGAGTCGATCCTGCTGGCGATGAAGGCCTACCGCGATCGTGCGCGCGCCGAGCAGGGCAACGACAAGCCCAACGTCGTGGCCCCGAGCACCGCCCACGCCGCGTTCGACAAGGCCGCGCAATACTTCGGCTTCGAGCTGCGCAAGATCCCGGTCGGCGATGATTTTCGGGCCGACGTGAAGGCGATGAAAAAAGCCGTCGATCGCCACACGATGTGCATCGTCGGATCTGCGCCTGCATTCCCGCACGGCGTGATCGATCCAATCCCGGAGCTGGCCGCGATCGCCTTCGCCCGCAACATCGGCTTTCACACCGACGCGTGTCTGGGCGGCTTCGTGCTGCCGTGGGCGCGCGAGCTCGGCTATCCGGTGCCGGACTTCGACTTTCGCTGCGAGGGCGTGACCTCGATCTCCGCCGACACCCACAAATATGGGTATGCGGCCAAGGGCACGTCCGTGCTGCTCTATCGCAGCAAGGATCTGCGCAAGCACCAGTGGTTCACGCTCACCGACTGGCCAGGTGGCATCTATTTCTCGCCGACATTCGCGGGCAGCCGCCCCGGGGGCCTGAGCGCGGCTTGCTGGGCGACCATGCAGGCGATCGGGCGGCAGGGCTACCTGGACGCGACCAAGGCGATCCTCGAGACCGCCGCGGCGATCCGCGAGGGCATCGGCAAGATTCCGCAATTGCAGGTGCTCGGGGATCCGCTGTGGGTGATCAGCTTCGCCGCGCGCGAGTCCAAGCAGCTCGACATTTATCGGGTGCTCGACGCGATGACCAAGAAGCGCTGGAATCTAAATGGTCTGCATCGGCCCTCGTGCGTGCACATTGCCGTGACCCTGCGGCACACCAAGCCGGGGGTCGTGGACCGCTTCCTGGCCGATCTGCGCGAGTCGGTCGAGCATGTGCTCGCGCATCCGCAGGCCGACGGTCACGGGATGGCGCCGGTCTATGGCTTGGCCGCCACCCTGCCCGCGCGCGGGGCAGTCAGCGACATCCTCGGCATGTACCTGGACGCGCTCTACGAGGTCTGAGCGGCGCCCACGCCCTCGGCATCGCACGGGCGCTGGTGCTGTCGCTGCGTCCCACTGCGCGGAGCCCAATGACTCGCGCTGGACGGCATTGTCATTCACCGCAATGCTGGATTCTCACGATTCGCAGAGGTCGATACATGCTATTCATGGTGCATTACGAGATCGAGCCGCACAACCGCGATAACAGCTATGCCCGAGTGCTCGCCCTCGGTGGCGACGGGACGCCGCCCGAGGTCAAGGTCATCGGCACCTATTCGTCGGTCACCCAGCTCGAGGGCTGGGTCGTCGTCGAAGCCAGCGACAGCCTCGCGCTCGGGAAGTACATGCGACACTGGACCAATCTCAACGTCAATCGCATGATCCCGATCGTCGACGCCGACGGACAGCGCGCGATCATGGAGGGGGTGGTCTGAGGCCCATCGCCTCGAGCGCTCGCGTGGCTTGGTATGTGGTGTCCCGATAGGGATTGCCGTGCGTGAAGATCTTGCACAACGTCGGCGCCGCCGCGATGGCGCGCGGTCCAAGCCGCCGCAGTACCCGGCAGGCCCAGTACATCAACGATTGCGCGCTCCACCAGCCGTCGTCGCCGTCGGTGCTGTCGACGTTGCGCTCGATCAGCTCGATCATGATCGAGACCACGGCCTCGCCCTGCTCGGCGAGCAGCTCTGACGCGAGCAGGGCCTCTAGGTTGTTGCTGCCGAGCAGCTCTACGAGCTCGGGGATGGTCTCGACCTCGCGCTCGAGCGTCTGGCGGAGCATCCGACGTGCGAGCCCGGGCTTGGGCCCGCGGAAGTCATCGAGCAACATGTGTAGCTCGGACAAGAACCCGTGGCGTACCAGCGCGGTGGCGGCCGCCTCGACCAGCTCGTCCTCCGGCGCGCGCACGCAGGCCCGAAGCGCCTCGACGGCCTCGCTCGGGAGCTCGTCGAGCTGCCCGAGCGCCAGCGCGGCTTGCTTGCGCGGCTCGAGCTCGGATGCCGACATCAAGGTCTCGATCAGCGTGTGCATGACGCGTCGCTAGGCAGCCTACCAGCGTGCGATGAAAACGAGAAAGCCGACGAGCAGCGAGTGCTCGTCGGCTTCTGATAGGACTCAGCCTCAGGCGGCCGAGGTCTTGAACTGCGCCGCCTCGGTGCTCTCCTGCATCGCCAGCGTCGAGGCCTTGCCTGCGCTGATCACCGCCGCGACCGCATCGAAGTAGCCGGTCCCAACTTCACGCTGATGCTTGACGGCCGTGTAGCCGCGCTCCTCCGCGGCGAACTCGGCCTCCTGCAGCTTGGCGTACGCGCTCATGCCCGACTGCCGATAGCCGAGCGCGAGCTCGTACATCGAGTGGTTCAGCGCGTGGAAGCCCGCGAGCGTGACGAACTGGAACTTGTAGCCCATCGCTCCGAGCTCGCGCTGGAACTTGGCGATGGTCGTGTCATCGAGCTTGCGCTTCCAGTTGAAGCTCGGCGAGCAGTTGTACGCGAGCAGCTTGCCCGGGAACGCCTCGTGCACGGCCTCGGCGAATTGCTTGGCCTCGTCGAGATCGGGGTGGGAGGTCTCGCACCACAGCATGTCGGCGTAGGGGGCGTAGGCGAGGGCGCGGGCGATCGCAGGCTCGATGCCGTCCTGCACGCGGAAGAAGCCGTCGGCCGTGCGCTGCTGATCGAGGATGAAACGACGGTCGCGCTCGTCCACGTCCGAGGTGATCAGCTTGGCGCTGTCGGCATCGGTGCGGGCGATCAGCACGGTCGGCACGTCGCAGACGTCGGCCGCGAGCCGAGCTGCGGTGAGCGTGCGGATGAACTGGCTGGTCGGCACCAGCACCTTGCCACCGAGGTGGCCGCACTTCTTCTCGGCCGCCAGCTGATCCTCGAAGTGCACCGCGGCCGCGCCGGCCTCGATCATCGCCTTCATCAGCTCGAACGCGTTGAGCGGGCCACCAAAGCCGGCCTCGGCATCGGCGATGATCGGCACCAGCCAGTGCCGCGAGTTCTTGCCGCTCTCGGCCCGCTCGATCTGATCGGCGCGCAGCAACGCGTTGTTGATGCGCTTGACCACGGCCGGCACCGAGTCGGCCGGATACAGGCTCTGATCGGGGTACATCTGCCCGGCCAGGTTGGCATCGGCCGCGACCTGCCAACCCGACAGGTAGATGGCCTCCAGTCCAGCGCGGACCTGCTGCACGGCTTGGTTGCCGGTCAGGGCTCCGAGCGCGTTCACATAGTCGCGCTCGTGCATCAGCTCCCAGAGTCGCTCGGCGCCGAGCCGCGCGAGCGTGTGCTCGACGACGACCGAGGGACGCAGGCGCTCGACGTCGGCGGACGTGTAGAGGCGCTCGACGCCGCTCCAGCGGTTGCGGGGAATGGAGAGACTTGGGGTCTTGGTGGGCTGGTTCATCGGCGTGTCCTCGAAGTCGTAATGGTGTCGATCAATCAATCGAGCTGGGCGTACGCGCCCAGGGTCAGGAAATCGGCGAGCGTGTCGGCGAGCACGAGCTGGGAGAACAACTCGCGCGCGAGCTCGAAGCGGCCGCTCTCGAAGCGTGCGTCGCCGACCTCGGCGCGGATGGTCTGCATCTCTTCGGCGACGACTTGGCGGATCAGCGCGGCGTCGATGATCCGCCCGTCCTCGAGCGCGGCGCCGTGCTTGCGCCACTGCCAGACCTGCGTGCGCGAGATCTCGGCCGTCGCCGCGTCCTCCATCAAGTAGTAGAGCGGCACGCAGCCGTTTCCGCCCAGCCACGCCTCGAGGTACTGGATGCCGACGCGCACGTTGAGGCGCAGGCCCTGCTCGGTTCGGCGTCCGCTCGGTGGCGCGATCAATTGCTCGGCGCTCGCGCTCACGTCCTCGCGCAGGCGATCGAGCTGGTTCGGCGCCGACGTGACCTCGGCGAACGCACGCCGAGCGGTGGCGATCAACCCCGGATGGGCGACCCAGGTGCCGTCATGCCCGTCGTTGGCCTCGCGTCGCTTGTCCTCGAACACCTTCTCCAGCGCGGCATCGTTGGCCGCCACATCGTCCTTGCGCGGGATCTGGGCCGCCATTCCGCCCATCGCGTGCGCGCCTCGACGGTGGCAGGTCTTGATCAGCAGCTGGGTGTACGCGCGCATGAACGGCTGGGTCATGCCGACCTCGCCGCGATCCGGGAGCACGCGAGTCGGGTCTGCGCGGAAGGTCTTGATGTACGAAAAGATGTAGTCCCAGCGCCCGCAGTTGAGGCCCGAGCTGTGCTCGCGCAGCTCGTAGAGGATCTCGTCCATCTCGAAGGCGGCCGGCAGCGTCTCGATCAGCACGGTCGCGCGGATGCTCCCGCGCGGGATCCCGAGCCGCTCCTGCGCAGCCACGAACACCTCGTTCCACAGCCGCGCCTCGATGTGGCTCTGCAGCTTGGGCAGATAGAAGTACGGCCCGGTGCCGCGCTCGAGCAGCGCCTTGGCGTTGTGAAAGAAGTAGAGCCCGAAGTCGACGAGCGAGGCCGCAGCCGGCCCGCCTTCGAAGCGCAGGTGCGCCTCGGGCAGGTGTAGACCGCGAGGGCGCACCAGCAAGGTCGCGCGCTGATCGGGATCGTCGAGCAGCCGGTAGGTCTTGCCGCGCTCGCTGTCGACATGCTCGAGCTCGCCGCGGACCGCCTGCGCGAGGGCCAGCTGCCCGCCGATCATGTTGGGCCAGGTCGGCGCGCTCGAGTCCTCGAAGTCGGCCATGAACACGTCGGCGCCCGAGTTGAGCGCGTTGATGATCATCTTGGGGTCGACTGGGCCGGTGATCTCGACGGTGCGCTCGCGCAGATCGGCGGGCGCCTCGGCGACTCGCCAGCTCGCGGATCGGATCGCCTCGGTCTCGGCCGAGAAGCCCGGACGCTCGCCAGCGTCGTAGCGAGTCTGCTGCTCGGCGCGACGGACGAGCAGCGCCTCGATGCTCGGCTGGAATCGGGCGCAGAGATCGCCCACGAACGCGAGGGCCTCGGGTGTCAGGATTTGGTCGCTGCCCGGCACTGGCGCCGCGGCCACCTCGAGCGCTCGTCGAGCTTCACTGGTCACGTTTACAAGCTTATGGACGGGGCTCTCGGATTCAATAAAATAAGTGTTTTCAATGAGTTGTAGGAGTCAATGATTGACGCCTCGAGGCTGTGAAGTTGTCAATCTTGTAAACGATCCGGTACCTTCGGCGGGTGGTGGCGAGCTCATTCAGCAACCTCGGGTCGAAGGTCCGAGCCAAGCGGCGAAGCCGAAACATGACGCAGGCCGAGCTCGCGCGGCGGCTCGGAATTTCGGCCAGCTACCTCAACCTGATCGAGCACAACCAGCGACCGCTCACCGCTCAGCTGCTCATCGCGCTCGCGCAGGAGTTTCAGCTCGAGCTCAGCGACTTCGCGGCCGATGATGATCAGCGGCTCGCGGCGCACTTGCTCGAGGTGTTCGCCGATCCGGTGTTCGAGGAGCACCCGCTCAACTCCGCCGACGTCCGCGAGCTCGCTGCCACTGCGCCTGCGGTCGCGCGCGCGGTGCTGGCCTTGTACGAGCAATTTCAGGTCGCCCGCGAGGCGCTCGCCGAGCTGGCCGAAGAGAGCTACGCGCAGCAGGAGAGTGCGACCACGACCTCGCTGCGCACGGATGTGCTGCCGTCCGAGGAGGTCAACGACTTCATCCAGCGGCACATGAATTACTTTGGCGAGCTCGAGCTGCTCGCCGAGCAGCTGTGGGTCGACGCCAAGCTCAAGCGCGGCGGTCGGTTTGCGGGCATGGCCGAGTGGCTGGAGCGGCAAGGCATCGGCGTACAGATGATCGGCGGCGAGGGGCGGATCGTTCGTCGCTATGATCGCGATCTGCGGCGCATCAGCTTGTCGGAGGCGCTTCCGCCCTCGTCACGCAACTTTCAGCTGGCCGCTCAGATCGCGCTGATCTGTCATCACGATCGGCTCGAGGCGCTCACCGATCCGGATCCGGGTCTGACCTCCGAGAGCTCGCGGACGCTCGCGCGGCTGGTGCTCGCGCACTACTACGCGGGCGCGGTGCTGATGCCGTACGAGAGCATGTGGCGCTCGGCGATCTCGCAGCGCTACGACATCGAGCTGCTCGCCAATCGCTTCGGGACCAGCATCGAGCAGGTCTGCCATCGGCTCACGACCCTGCGTCGTCCGGAGGCCGAGGGCGTGCCGTTTCACATGCTGCGGGTCGACATCGCCGGCAACATCTCCAAGCGCTTCTCGGCCTCGGGGATTCGCTTCGCGCGGTTCTCCGGCGCGTGCCCGCGCTGGAACGTGTTTCGAGCATTTCAGACGCCCGGGATGATCCGCGTGCAGGTCTCGATGATGCCCGACGGGGCGAAGTTCTTCTGCGTCGCGCGGACCGTCGCGCACGGACGCGGCGGGTATGGGGCGCCTCGGGCCACGCTCGCGATCGGGCTCGGGTGTCCGCTCGATTACGCGGGCGAGCTGGTCTATGCCGACGGGATTGATCTGCAGGACGAGGACGGGATGCTGCAGGTCGGGGTCACGTGTCGGCTGTGCGATCGCAGCGACTGCGAGCAGCGGGTGCTGCC